>JBJXHA010000136.1:0-3309 GCA_046160275.1 Bacteroidia bacterium
TTGGGCTGCAAAGGTCTAGCTTTTTTTCCTACCTACCAAATTTTTCATCAACTTTTTTTGAAAAACTTTTTCGCCTCATTTCAAACCCTTTTCTAAACCTCTCCTCTCAATTGGGCTGCAAAACAACAGCTTTTTTTAGTACCCTCCAAATGTTTTGTGAACTTTTCTTGAGATTTTTTAATATTATTTTGTAAACAGTTCGTTATCAAGGTACTTTTTTTAACAAGCAACTTTCTTTTACTCAAAAACTATCTGTTTTTACTCAAAAATCCACCTCAAATAATTTTGCCATCTGTTGTTGGTTCACACTATTTGGTACTTTGCTCAAGAAAAAATTACGGAAAGAAATGAGAATTGGGTTTTCTAATTGGGCGATTTTGCCAAGTGTCCAAGAAGTATTGACAATATAATGAGTACGTTTTTGTCGTTTTTGAGAAAATAGTTGAAATGCTTCGCTCATATTATTTGTTATTTTTAGCTGATTGGCGAGCAAAATTGCATCTTCAATGGCTTGACAAGCACCTTGCCCCATGTTAGGAGTCGTGGCATGAGCTGCATCACCTATTAAAAGAACGCGCCCGAAAGCATAATTTTGAATTGGTTTTAGGTCAATAATGTCATTCCAAATTAAATCCGCTTCTTTTGTATGTGCTAATATCTCAGGAATGGGCTGATGAAACGCTTTGAAAACAGCTTGCAGGTCAGCTACCTTGTAATTTTTCATCTTTTCGCTATTTTGAGGAGCATTGATACAAGCAAACCAATAAATTTGGTTATTTTTCAGTGGAACGATGCCAAACCGCCCTTCCCTACCCCAAGTTTCCGAACCTTCTTTCAACTTTAATGTAGGAATATCCACCACAGCACGCCAACAAGTATAACCTGCATAACGCGGTTTTGATTCGGGAAGAATTTGCCGACGTAGGGCAGAATGAATCCCATCTGCTACAATTACATAATTTGTTTCGTGGCTTGTCCCATCTTGAAAATGAACAATTACGCTTTTTTCCGTCTGTGTGAAACTTATCGCCCTTTTGTTGGTATGAATTTGTGGGTTTTCGATGCACTCTAATAATAGGGTATGTAAGTCGGCGCGATGAATGGCAAAATTATGTGCGCCATATTTTTCGGTCAAGAATTGCGTTTCAGTAGTAGAAATGATTTTCCCTGTATGTGTTTTGATAGCCAAAGCAGATAAAAGTTGGCCTTTTTGCATGGCTTTTTCGGCAATTCCTATGCGTTGAAAGGCTTGCATGGCATTAGCTGCCAGCATAATTCCTGCTCCTAGTGCACGAGGCTGCGGGGAAGCCTCAAAAATCGCGCAATTTATCCCTATTTTTTGCAAGGCAATTGCAGTTGTAAGTCCTGCAATGCCTCCGCCAATGATTGTAACTGAAGTATTCATTTGCATACACACCTTATATATATATGTGTAGCTTAACTCAATAGCTCCTTTTCAAGTTTGTTTAATTTCCAAATTTCTTTCAAGGCTTGAACCGAAACGGAAGTAACGCCTGGAAGTGGCAGCAAACCAATTAAGCGATTTCGCATTTTTAGGTCAATTTTTACGCCTGATAAATAATTAGAAATGAACCATTCTAGGATTTCGTCTATTACTAAACTTAAGCCCATAGAAGGTACAGCCAATCCAATATCAAAAACCTCCATCACAACATCAATGCCTGATGAAATGGCAATCAGTCCCCACAAGGCTTTTTTGCGCTGGGTGATTTCGGCTAAGGTTAGCGGTTTTGTAAGCTCTGATTTTGAGCTAATTACAGGAGTATTTTCCATGATTATTAGAAAGAAAAAATTATTCCACTTCAGGCAAATCATCAAATTTCGCCACTGTTGCTTCTTCTTGTGGCACATATCCTTTTTCTACCACAAGTGCGTTTGCTTTGAGGTCTTGGTTTTCGCTACGGCGATTGAACACATCTATTGCCACATATAAGGCATTTCTGAAACTTGTTTCATCTGCAATACCTTTTCCTGCAATGTTATAGGCAAGTCCGTGGTCGGGAGAGGTGCGCACAAAAGGCATACCCGCCGTAAAATTCACGCCATTTGTTCCGACCAATAATTTAAAAGGAATTAGCCCTTGGTCGTGATACATGGCGAGCGTTGCATCAAATTTTTTATAATTCAAAGAGCCAAAATAACCATCAGGAGAATAAGGACCATACACCATGTGTCCTTCCTCTTGCAGCTTTTGAATGGCAGGGCGAATCAATTTTTCTTCTTCATCACCCATCATTTTATCATCGCCCGCATGAGGATTTAAGCCCAAAACTGCGATAATCGGTTTGTCTATGCTAAAATCTTGTTTGAGCGAGTCTATCAACAACTTGGCTTTACTCACAATGCGTTGTACCGAAAGATTACGAGAAATATCGCGCACGGCAACATGATTTGTAACCAAAGCGATTTTCATTTCATCGGCAACCATCATCATGAGGTTTTCGCGTAGCCCAAAAGTATCGGCTATCATTTCAGTATGCCCTGTAAAATCGGGCTTGTTCAACCTAACAGTTGCTTTATCGACAGGCATTGTTACGAGGGCATCAATGTTTTGGCGCACCGCATCTTCTAAAGCTCTGTCCAAGGACATCAATGCACATCTGCCCCCCATTTCAGAAGGAAGCCCAATGTCCACCCTTTCTACATCGGGCAAACATTCCACAATGTTCACAGTACCAGGGCGAGCAGCTCCAGCATGAGGCACATTTGCGTAATGGAATTTCTCAATCTGAAATAATTTTTTGTAAATATTTAAGATACGTGCCGAGCCATAAATAATAGGAATACACAAGCCGCGAAGCCTTCCGTCTTGAAATGTTTTCAATATTAATTCGGGACCTATCCCATTAATATCGCCCATTGTGATTCCGATTCGTAATTTGTTCATGCTAATTCTGCGATTAAATAAAATATGGAATTGTTTTCAAAGGACAAAGGTAGGAATTTTTTAGCAACAATAAGCTAGAATCCCTGAGAAACTCGCTGCTAGTTTGTGTTAAATTCTAAAGGTTTTTTTATTTGTCCTTTGTGGCTTGTTGTAAGATTTTAAGGGTGGGTGTATTTTTTTAAAATGTTACAAAATCAGCCATTTTCTACTTGTTTTTTCAAAGTCATTTAATATCTTTTATTAAGGAGAAATGTCTTACTTTTTAATTATTTCTGAATTTCTCGCCCAGTCCTCATTTTACTTATTTTAAATGTAACATTTTTCACGCCTTAATATTTCAGCGAGAATAACAAACCTAACAATTCGTAAACAAGCAGTTAATTATCATTTTTTCTTTGGTG
>JBJXHA010000137.1:0-6584 GCA_046160275.1 Bacteroidia bacterium
TCTGTAACAAGTGCATCACCTTTCCACCAAATTGCCAAATTGGGGGCATCTAAATAAGTAGAAAGTCGCGCTTTTACCTCTTGCATCAGTTTTTCGGGCGAGGTATATTGTGGAATTTGCGCAATAAAAGTGCGAATATTGTCTTCTTTTTCTTGCTGCGAAAGGATAAAATATTTCCGAATGCGTTTTTCATTTGCTAAATAAAGACTTCGCAAACTCATGATTAAGAAAATAGTAGCAAAAATTTCAAAAATTTCACGATAAGGATTATTGGGCAAAAGAGAGGTAAAAGCTTGTTTTACAAGCAAATAAGAAAACAAACTGACCGCAAAAAAGATAATATATTGAATCGTTTGCCCTAATACCAAACTTACTTTTCCAAATTTTAGGCGCAAAGAAGCCGCATTAATGACAGGATAAAATTGTAGGACAACAAAACTTAACAAGACATTTTCATGGGTAATAGCATTCTTTTGAAAAAGTTGAAAACCACATAAATAAATTGCCCAAAGGCTAATCAAGGTGGTTAATATATTGAAAAACAAGCTACTCCATGAATTTTCCCTTTTTAATAACAAAAACACATTCGCCGCAATTAAATGTAGAAAGAAAAAAAGCAGCACTGCATTTTCGACATTCGCGTGAAAAGTTTTCATGCCTTGAGAAATAAAAAGGTGCTGATAGGTTAGTCCTGCAAGTAAAAAAGCCCCTAAAATAGAAGGAAAAATGTAAGTAATTTTTCGCGTAAGACCTTCAAACCAAAGGTATTGTATCATGTAAACGCACACAAAACACACATACAAAAAAATGAATATTTTCTCGAACCAAGTATTTATCCAATCCTCACGGCTATTGATAATGAGTAATTTAAAAGCGTGAATTAATTGCAAACCGAAGAAAAAAAGTGAAGAAAAAGTAAGGCTTAACAAGATGCGATTCTCGATAAGGTTGTTTTTTAGCAGGGGAAATAGGATAAATAAGATTAACAAAGTAATGAAAAAACCTAGCCCTAATAGCCAAATACTTGCTCGCCAAAAGTTTGTATTTTGATTAAAAAGAAAGGTAAGATAATAACTATTTTCGGCAAATACTTGGCGAATTTCGCGGGTAAAATTATCCTCATTCACTCGTTCAATCTCATAAATAAAAATATGGTCGGGATTAGAGAAAACTGTTAGAGTGTCTAGGGTTTCCTTTTGGTAAATCTCTTGATAATCTACGCGGCGCAACCTATCCCCTACCCTAATTTGGTCTTTTTCTTTTCGGTTTTTCTGATAATTGCTCAATAAAGGGTGAATTTCCTTTGCAATGATTCCTTTCGTTGTATTTTCCCACACAATACGGTCATCGCCTGCCAACACTTGTTGCAGGTCAATTGCTCCCTTCCCTTCGGAATGTTTGGTAAAGAAAACATACAATAACAAGCATAAACTTGCATAGAACAGGATCCAAACAAGGAAATTTCCGTATTTTCGCATTTTATCCACTTTATTTTTGACAAAAATACGAGATTTTTTCACAAAATAAGATGAAAATTTGAAGCGGAAATTATCTACGTAGTTTCTCTTCTTGTGTTTCTTTGTTTAGTACTGCTATGGTTTTGAGGTAATAGGTTTGCGCTTCGGCGGCATTTTCGCCAATACACACCATTCCTACCTTTCCATATTGAGAAAGTGCGCCAATCATGTGAAACATCACGCCCTTTTGCTTGGCACCATCATACAAAATGTGATTACAGATGGCTATGTCTATTAAATCGTGGGGAGTAAGTCCTTTGTAGGCTTCATTAATCACATTGTCCGTAGCAAAATACACGCGCTTTTGCCCATTAGACATGATATAACTACCTGATTTCCAATCATATTTCCCATCTGTCAGAAATTGTAACATAAGATAAGGGTGGGTTGTACCTCCTTTGCGCAGGTTAATTTCAATGGCATAATGTTTCCAACCACTTGCCTCCTTCACCGACATAAAATCTACGCCAAACCGCCCCAAAACTCCTAATTTTTGCAAAGCCAAAGCAATTTTTTGCCCCATTTCGCCAATTTCTTGGCTATATTCGGCGTTTGCTGGAAAACTTGCCCCAAGATAGACCTGCCCACTTTCCCCTCCTAATAATTGGTCGTGAGTGGAAATAATATCAGGCTCGCCCAATGGATTAATTCGGCACTGAACCGAAGGAGATTCCATTTTTTCGCCAGAAATAAACGCCTCTACAATACCGCCCATGCTATGAAATTTTTGTAGGTATTGGGTGTATGTTAAATTATGAGAAGCCACGATTTTAAGTTGTTCTGGCAGTTTTTCTTGAATTTCTGTTGCTAAGAAAGGATTAGTTGCAGCTAGATTTTGGTAATAAAAAATAGCGTTTCCTTCCCCTGAAAAGCCATCGTTCATTTTTACAACGGCTTTTTTCATATCGGGATATTTTCTTTTTAAAGCGGCAAGGGCTTGCGCTATTTCCTCTTCATTTTTCAAATTTTCAAAACCATCGGGGGGGCTGATTCCCAGCTCTTTAAATAAAGTACGGCTGCCTGATTTGGTTCCCCAGTACCATAAACTAGGGTCGCAGCCAAAAATCGGAACGTCTAATGCAAGCGCGAGTTGTTTTTCATATTCTGTAACATTAAAAGAAGTGATATGGGTTAAATCCTTGTTTTTAATGTGTTCTTTGATACGGCGAATCAAGCGTGGGCGGGCAAGGATTTTTTCAGTTAAAGAAATGTCTGAAGTATCGTAACAACTTAGCAGTGTTAGGCGTTGTCGCGCATGATAACCTGTAATTCCCGGTAATAAATGCAAATAATAGTCAATAATCGTATTGTCAATTGGTGCGCTGCTTAGGTAAATAATCTGTGTTTTTGGCATTCGCAGCAACATCAACATACAAAGGAATCGTTCTTCGTAATGAATTATGCCTTGAACCGTATGCAAAACCTCTTTATCTAGGGTAATGCTTGGCAAGATGATCACCGTTTTTTCAGCAAAATCATCTAAAAATATTTCATGAAATTTTTCGGAAAAACGCGCTTGCAAGCGGTTAAAATCCGAGTTACTCGCTGCTAGTGTCATAAATTTGGAAAAAAAGTGGTGGTAATAAACGGTATTAAGAAATAGATTGCACAAAGATAATGGCTTGTTTTAGTCAAATTTATGACAAAAGTCATCTGTTTAACTGAATTTGTTCATGGATTTTTAGTTACATTTGCAGTGCAGATACACATTTAGGGTTCATTTTTACCGTCATTATGATTGAAATTCAACGAGTTTCCAAACAATTTTCTCCTAGCAAAAAGGTACTACAAGCGGTTTCTCTTACGATTGAAACGGGGGAAAAATGTTGTATTATTGGCATGAGTGGCATGGGAAAATCGGTATTAATGAAATTAATTTTGGGTTTGGAAACCTTTCAAGAAGGAGAAATCATTATTGATAATCAAAAGATTAAGCATTTTTCTCAGCGAGAATGGAGAAAATTATTACATCATTTTGGGGTAGTTTTTCAAGGCTCTGCCTTATTTGACTCTTTAAATATTTTAGAAAATGTAGGGATAAAATTATATGAAGAAAAACAACACAAAAACGAAGAAATTCAAGCAAAAGTAGTGGCAGCCTTACAAAAAGTAGGTTTATCAGAACAAATTTTATTTCAATTTCCCAATGAATTGTCGGGAGGAATGCAAAAACGGGTAGCGATTGCACGAGCGATTTTACATGAACCCAGTTATTTGATTTATGATGAGCCAACTACGGGACTTGACCCTATCACTTCTGATTTGATTGATGCCTTGATGTTGGAATTGGCGCAGGAGCCGAAAAGAACGTCAATTATTGTTACGCATGATTTAGATACAGTGCAGAATATTGCGAATAAAGTCGTATTTTTACATCAACAAAAGGTCTATTTTGCAGGCTCACCGCAGGATTTTTTTCGCTCACAAGACGCAGAAGTTCAACGTTTTTTGAATAGAAGTAGGACAAAATATTCGTTTTGATAAACAGCTCAAAATTAAGTACTTGGAAAGAATTAGTTTATGTTAATATTTCACTCAAAACATTGATAATAAACAAATTAATATCATTTTCCATTATTAATTACCCATTACTTAACTTCATTTATTTTTATGAAACCTCTCTTTTTTCTCTTATTTTTTATTGTATGCCATATTTTACCTGCTCAAAATTTTTTCTCCTTGAAGGGGAATGAAAAGGTAATGTATAAAAATTGTGGGAACATTTTGCAAATCAATCAAAGTGCAGTAAATTTTCCTGCACATTGGCAAAACCCTGATTCTTTCTATTTCAAAACATTGCCGCTTGCTCCTCAAAAAAACAGCAACTTTAAGCAACAAAAATGTATGCTCTTCCCTCGATATGATAGCCAAAAAGTGTGGCTTTGTGTAGAAAAAGCGGGGAAAACAGCGATTTTAGATTCGGCTGAATATCAAGTTGTTGAGCCGCCACTTCCGCAAGGCGGCTTATTAACTAAAAATCAACAAGCCCTTTTCGCTCCTCAATTCCTTACCACTAAGCAAGACGATCTTTTTCAATTTAAAATTCTACCTGACGCACATTTTCAGAATTTATGCCCCACAGAGGCGCATTATAAGCTTATGCTTATGTCCATGTATTTACATAAAGAGGGCAAAACGACTTTGGTCTATAATGGAGATTTGAGCCAGCATAATCCTACCACTAAAGGCATTGATTTTAATTTTGGGGGTGATATTTATCAACACAAAGGCGCGTATATTAGCGTGGTTTTCAGCAAATTATATCGTATGAGTTTTGCAAAAGAATATTTTTTAATCGCAAGCGAGGCTTACGCAAGTTATACTTTTTTGATTGAGTAGTTTATTATTCATTCTTAACTATTCATTCCTTATTACAGGTTCTATCGCTTTTAGCTCCCATTTTTTGCCAATTTTATAGCCTTTTTTTTCGGTTACAAACCAAATGCCCCCAATCAAAAAGCTCGCAGCACCTAGCGGAAGATTCATACTTAAATGTCGTTTTTGGGCAACTTCCATCAAGCCAAAACCTGTAAACATCAGCCCACCTAGCCCCAACATAATACGCGCAGAAGAAGGCAAAAATGCAGCCCGATGCGGCTTTTTATAGATATAACGAATATCTTTGAGTAACACCTTGTCCCGATAAACGGTTCTTTGTACGCCATCGCCATCAGAAATTTTAATTCCTTTTAATAACACAATAAAAGTGTCGTTTACCGTTTCGATTTTACCATTGAAAACCAAGCCTTTGTCTTGGGTTTTGAGGCGAATAATTTCCCCTGGCTCAAAAACAACACGCTTTGCCTTGTTATAATTTCCCACAGATAAATTTTTCTGCGCAAAAAGCCCCCAATGTAAACTACATACAAACAGTAGAATTAGATATTTTTTCATAAGGATTGTGATGAGAAACTAAGACATAAAATCGCTGTAATTCGCTGCTTAAAGTTACATATTTTCCTTTACACAAACAAAATTGCCGCATAAAAACGTTGGAAAATGCGTAATCGAAAGAAATTATGATGCTTTATGTGTAGCGATAATTTTAGGTAGTTTTCGTATATTTGCCTCCCAATTTGCTAATAGATAACATGAAGTACATTGATACACATTCGCATTTGTATGCGAAACAGTTCGAAAAAGACCAAGCAGAGGTAATTAGAAGGGCGAAGAACACACTAGAAGCGGTGTATTTGCCTAACATTGATTTGGATTCAATTGCAGCAATGCACGATTTAACGGAAAAAGATCCACAATTTTTTTTTCCGATGATGGGCTTGCATCCATGTTCGGTTGATCAGAATTTTGAGCAAGTTTTGGCAAAAATGGAAAGCTATTTTGCTGAACGTCAATATTATGGCATTGGAGAAACGGGCATTGATTTACATTGGGACACCACTTATGCAGAAGAACAAAAGGCTGCTTTGTTGATTCAAGTAGATTGGGCGAAAAAATACAACCTGCCGCTTATTTTGCATTGCCGAAAAGCCTTAGACCTTGTGATTGAAATGATGGAAAAGGAATATGATGAGAACTTGAAAGGGATTTTTCATTGCTTTGATGGAACGGTGGAACAGGCAAAACGCATTGAAGCTATGCCGAACTTTAAAATGGGAATTGGGGGTGTTGTTACTTATAAAACCTCAACTTTACCTGAAGTACTTTCCCAAATTTCGGTGGAATCGCTTGTATTAGAAACAGATAGCCCTTATCTGCCGCCACATCCGCATCGAGGCAAACGCAACGAAAGTAGTTATACCCTACTTGTAGCCGAAAAACTCGCCGATATTTATGACCTCAATTTGCTACAAATTGGCAAAATTACCAATGAAAATGCAATGTGGTTATTCACTAAGTCAGCGAACAACTAACAGTAAACAGTTATCAGAAGTAAAATTTTGATTATCAGGTAAATACGCTTTTTAAATTAGTAACTTACTTGTATTGAGCTTGCCGAAATACTTTGTTCACATTACTAAAAGTTAATGCAATGCTGAGTAAAACCTGTAGCGGCTGCTTTAGCTGCCGTATCAGCGCAAAAACGAGGTTTTTGCCAATGGTAGATCG
>JBJXHA010000138.1:0-3048 GCA_046160275.1 Bacteroidia bacterium
TGCGAAATAAACCGCAATAATAACACTTTTTGAGATTTTAAGTTTTAATTATTACATTTTTTTTTACTTTTACTTTAAAAGTTGACAGAAGACTTTTGTTTTTTACCTTATTTCTCTTTTTTTACAAAACGAATGACAAAACCACCACCCCTTGCAAGGGAACTATTGGTTACTTCATTTTTAATAAATGACTTTTTAATAATTTTAAAATCGTTTGCATTGCGGTCGGCATTGATTCCATCTTGATAAAGTACAGCATCGTAAGTGGCTTTATCATCAAGAAAATCAAGATAAAGTCGCATCGGCCGCGCAGTCCAATCTGTCATTGCTCCTACATACCAATCGCCATTCATTGCTTTGCGAGCAACCATAATATAATCGCCAATTTTAGCTTCTTTTACTACTGTTTCTGACCAAATCGTAGGCACTTTTGATAAAAAATCAAGACAAGCTGGCTCTTTTTCATAGTTAGTTGGCGAATCAGAAAGCATTTGTAAAGGACTTTCATAGACGACATACATGGCCAATTGATGGCATCGAGTGCCAAGGCTCATTGGCGTATGGAAAAGCGGCTGCCAATCTTTTGCATTGGCATTATGCATTGCGCCTGGAGTATAATCCATTGCTCCTGCAAACATTCTGATAAAAGGAATTGTAACGTTATGTTCGGGGTTAATTTTTTTGTCTTTATCCCATTTCGATTGTTCTAAACCATAAACGCCTTCGCGGCTGATGATATTCGGATATTCACGCTCCATGCCCGTAGGTTTGTAGGCTCCATGAAAATCAACAAGAAGTTGGCGTTCAGCACATGCTTTTGCAACACGTTCGTAAAAATTAACCATTTCTTGATCATCGCGTTGCATAAAATCTACTTTTACGCCCTTAATTCCCCATGTTTTATAAAGGTTAAGCACTTCATTCATGCGTTTGTCCAAGCCTAACCAAGTTACCCACAAAATAATACCTACGTTTTTGCTTTTAGCATATAAACATAACTCAGTCATATTAATATCAGGAATGACTTTGGTAACATCATTCGTTTTGACATTGTACCAACCTTCGTCCAAAATAATATACTCTAAACCATTTTTTGCTGCAAAATCTATATAGTGTTTGTAGGTTGCAGTATTGATGCCTGCTTTAAAATCTACACCATAGATATTATTGTCATTCCACCAATCCCAAGCGACTTTTCCAGGCTTTACCCAAGAGAAATCTTGTTTTGTCGAGCGATTGAGTTGGTAAACTAACTGATTGTTAATCAAATCTTTATCATCTTCGGCAACGGCAATGATTCGCCAAGGGAAGCTTTGTTGTTGCGTATATTCTCCGATATAATTTTGTCGTTCTATGATGATTCTATCTCTATCTGTTTTTTCTAATTCTTTTTTAGGATATTTTGGAAAAACACCAACAAAGCCATTCTCGCCATTACCTTGAAGCCACAATCCAGCATAATTGTAAAGGTCGCTTTCGGTAATAACCATTCTAACATTACCCACTTTAGCATAAATCGGTAAACTACCCAATTTTTCTGGTGCCAATTGTTGCATTGTAAGGATTTCAGCAACCCGTTCGTTGTGCGAATACATACTATCTTCACGTTGAAAATAGCAAGTGTCCATGTTTTGAAATTTAAAATTGACTTCTTCGTTGAGCACTTTATAAGGATTGCCTCCACTACCATAATATTCCCATCTGTAGGCCATTCCATTATTATAGACTCTAACAGTCAAATAAAATTTAGTTTTGGTAATAAACCAAGATTCGTTGTATTCTTGCTTTATAAAACTCCTTTTAGTAGGCACTGCAACTTTTATTGTGTCAAGTCCTTTGACCGACTCTGTTGTGATTACTTTTGGATTATTAACAAGTTCATTATTATTATCCAAAGTAATAGAAATAGGGGCATCTTTGAGGAGTTTTTGCTCTTTGTAACTTAACGAGTAGTAAAATTTCTCTCGAAGATTGATTTTTACATTTAGATTTCCATCTGGCGATTTTATGGTATATACTTGTGTGTAAGCATTTGAAAAACAAATACTTATAAATAATAGTAATGTTGTTAATTTTCTCATGTATTCCTCTTTTAACTGTTGAAAATTGATTGCTTTATGTACCTTAACAAATATCATACTAAAAACGATAACCAACACTTAAACCTCCCCAAGCCCAAAAAAGTTTTGAAAAATCATAGGCATTAGTTTGTGAGCTTCTGATATAAATTGGCGTCCAACCGATACGAAAGGAAATTCCTTTTTCCAAAGGTTGAAAGCGATACATTAGCGTTGCATTTGGAAACGTAAACTGCGATTTTGCTCCTGCACCGTCTTGTTGTTGCAATCTCAAAACGCCCAAGCCGACTTCAAGCAAATGCTGTTTTTGGCCTAATAAATAATTGATTTGTAAGGGGATATTATTGCTGCTCCCATTTCTTGAAAGGCGAGAAAATCCAATCCGAAACCCAAGCCCATTATGTTGTTGCCCGAATCTCATGTCGTAATTTAAAGAATAAATCATTGAACTCCCAAGTGCTTCGGCATAAATTACATGGGCACGCTGTGCTTTGATTTGTTGGATTTGGAAGCAAAAACAAAGGAGAATAAACACTTTTTGAGTCATACGGTTAGGTTTTTAATTATAATTAAAAATCAAAACCAAAATTAAGAAAAATATATTTATAAAATAATTTTTTAACTAAAAATTGCTTGGCGGGTTTTTTGAATTTTACCAAATTCAAATTTTATGATTATGTAACGTTCAAAAAATAAGTTGTGGTTTTACGCCAGATAAATGGCCTTAGAGAAATTCCGATTTTTCAAGCCGAAAATGGCGTGCCATAGGCAAAAAAAGGGTTTTAGACTGCTGTTTGAGCGCAGCGAGTTTCAGGCTAAAAGCTTTTTTTTAGCCATTTAGGGTTGAAAAGTCGTTGAATTTCTCTACAGCCTTGAATTTTTTGGTTACTTTTTTTTCAAGAAAAAAAGTGACAACTTAACATTTGGACGTTTCGCTTAGAAAGTAACATTTTTTCAAATCCACAAGTTA
>JBJXHA010000139.1:0-8520 GCA_046160275.1 Bacteroidia bacterium
TGTTTTTCTCCCTAACTCTCAATTAGGTTTGACTCCAATTGCGGAAGAATATTTTAGAAAACAACAAAAACTTGGGGATAAAACGTGGGAAGAAGCGGGTTTTTGGTTTGAAAACAATCAATTTCAGTTGAGCAAGAAATTTATTTTGCTTAAAGATAGGGTTCGATTTGAATATAACGAATATGAAATCGCACCTTATGTGATGGGTGCGCCTGTAGTTGAAATTCCCTATTCTGCCATTATGGATTATTTAAAGCCAGAAATAACAGCCTTAGTTTTGAATGGTTTATAATTAAATTTCAACAAAGTAGGCTCCCCTACTCCTCCTTCATTCGCAATATATAAATCGCCATTGGGCGCGAAAGTCATTCCTTCGGGTTGGTTAAACCAATCAGGATTAAGGAAGGAAAGTTCCTGAAATTTGCCTTTAGCATTAAGAATTGCGAGTAAATGTGTTTGGGCAGAAAGAAAGTAAATATCTTTTGTTAATGGGTGAATCGCCATTTCAGAAGTTCTAAAATCAAAAGGAGCATTTTGCATTACGCTATCTTTTGCCTTCATTTTTAGCTTATTCCAAGCAAGTTCCAACTCCTTCATATCTAAGTGCATGATAGGTTTTTGGTCTATCGTTTTCGTTTTTAGGTCAAAAGCATAAACTAAACGCAAATCTTTGAACTGCGGCATCGTACTTTTTGCGGCAATCAGTAAGCGTTGATTTTGGGCATCATAACACAATCCCTCGTTATCTTTGGTAAGTAAATTGAGTTTAAAACTCTGAATTTCAGGGTGTTTTTCATTGGAAAAATATTTTACTTCAAACAAGTTTCCTTCACTTTGCAAGACATACAAGGTAGAATCATTCACTTTTGCAAGTCCTTCATAATCATTGGGATTGGCAAAATGAACAGAATTTTTAATTTTTCCCGTTTTTAAATTTAGGAGAAAAACCATGCCTACCTCATCTTGTACGCAAGCCATTTGCTCAGCAGAAAGATAACTTATGCCCGAAATCTCTTGCAAAATGGTTTCTAAGGTAAATACTTCATTTGGTGCGGAAAAATCGTATCCCTTTGAGCAAGCAAACAAAGTATAATGAGCCGCCACAAATACAGGAGGCTTTTTTGCCTCAAAAGAAAGGTAATGCAACGGAAATATTACAACTAGTAGAAATGTTGGAATAAACCAAAACTTTCGATACTTCATGCAATGTTTAAATTTGCCTGCAAAGATATGGAAAATTCCCCAATCTATCACAGAATATTTCTAAAAGTAAGGCTCATACGCCCTTTGTCTGTATTTGTTTTAGGAATTGCGTGAAGCCATTGATTTTGAAGCTCTTGTGTCATATAAATGAGAGAGCCAGAAGGTAAAGGATAAGTAATTATTAGCTCGGAATTTTCGATATTTTTGAAAGAAAGGTTACGCGTTTCGCCCAAAGATATAATCGCAATACCTGTATTTTCGGCTAGGTTATCAGTTCTATCTGCATGATAGCCCATTTTCGCCTTGCCATCTAAATAGTAATTTATCAAACAATTATTGGGTTCAAAGCCTACAGATTCTTGTATTTTTTGGGCAATCATTTGCAATTCCATCGGCATTTCTGCGTCAGGATAAGTCATTTGAGAATAATTATAAGCCACACCAAAACTTGCCGTTTTGCGTGCGTGCATTTTATCATCCCAAGCAACCGTAGCTAAAAGATGTTCGAAAATCGCATCTGCCTCTTCCCAAAAAGATTCAATAAACAAAACGCCGTTTATCATATTTCCCTATAAATTTGCAATATTTTGTAGATATTCCAGCACATTCATACCCGCAAATAAACAACTATTTACGCCCAGACTTTCCCAATTTTCGGGCTTGCCTGCCAAAATTAAGTATTTTTGAGGATATTGTTGGCGGATTTTTTCAATATGGAGTTTTCCTTCTGCAAAATAGTCTGCATCTGCTCCACAGAACACAATAAAAGAAGGTTCTTTTTCAAAAGAAATTTCTCCCGAAATCACATATTCTTGAATTTCCAAACCCAAACAACCCAGCACATTTCTCGCAAACAAAGCGCGTGCATTTCTCATACCCACCTCCCCAAATTGAAACAAAATGGCGGAAGGTCTTTCCCCTGTTTGAGCTGCTTTTTTATCGATAGTTTGGCGTAAGGCTTCAAATTCACTGGTCATACGCAATTTTTCAAACGAAACATCTGCATGAACTTCTTGCGTATTCGGATATTGATTCACTCCAACAACCACCGCTTTTCTTTTTGCCAATGCCGTTTGTTGTTTTTGATAAGCCGCTTGCATCTCCCCTTCAAACCAAGTATTTGCTTCAAAATAACCGCCTTTACTTTCCATTGTTTGGAATATTGCCCAAGCCTTTTGCGCCAAAGTATCTGTCAATTGCTCCACATAATAAGCTCCCCCCACTGCATCACTCACTTTGTCCAAATAGCTTTCTTGTTTCAATAAATGTTGAATGTTCGTTGCCAAACGTGCGGAAAAAGCGTCTTCGGTTTGAAAACTTGCATCATAGCCCCTGACAATCAAGGCATTCGTGCCGCCCATCACTGCCGACATTGCCTCCGTTGTGGTTCTTAACAAATTATTGTAGGCATCATAAACAGGTTTATTCCAAGTGCTTGTTTCAGACAAAAGATAGGGCGATGCTAGGTTTTCATCTGTTAAGCCATAAATTTCAAAAACGCGAGCAACTAAGATGCGTAAAGCTCTTAATTTGGCAATTTCAGGGAAAAAAGCAGCAGAAATCGGCAAGTAAAATGCAATACTCTGCGCGATTATTTCAATGCTAATTCCTTGATTTTTAAGACATTCTATATATTCTACTAAAATACCAATACTTGCTGCAAGTTGTTGACTAAGCGTTGCCCCTTTTTGCGAAATTTCTCTCACATCTATGCCTAATACTCGAAAATAAGGGCTTTCCTTTTGCGCCAATACATTTGCTTCTTCTGTCAAAAAATTGGCTTTGTGAGCCGCATGAATCGCAGAAAGTGATAGATTATAAGTACCTGTAAGATGTTGAAAATCAGTTTGATGCTCTTGTACTAAAGATTTTAAAGTGGTGTAAATCTTTGAAATATTAGCTGAGGAAGAAGCAAGATGTAGGGCTTTTCCTTGCAAATCATAAGTAGCCAGTAATTTTTCTAGCTTATTTTCTTCCTTATCAAGCGAAAACAACAATGCCTGCACGCCTTGTTTGAGCGACAATTGCGCAAGAGAAGCTGCATGGGCAAGGTTTTGGGTTTCGATATGCTGCACAATCTGCCAATCACCTTTGTCCATAAAATTGAATATATTCCCTCTACGCATTGCGTTAACAACATTTTCCGCCTTCCAAGATTCTGCCGTAGCCAAAGCCGAAACCGACAAATCTTCTACTTTCCAATGTAAAGTTTCCAAAGGTTTCCCTTTCAAATCTTTCAAAATTTGCGCTTCCCATTGCGCTTGCGTAATTTTTTCGAAGTCAAACATATTTCAATTTTTGATACGTTAGCAATTTGGGGCAAAGGTAGGAATTAAAGCAAGAATAAGGAAATGAGAAAAAGAAATTTACAAAAAATCTGTCAAGCCTGCTTGCGTACAGACTTGACAGATGACTGAAACAAAACCGTTTTGCTATTCCTCTATCAATAATTTCCCATTGAGCGCTTCGCCTTTATGTATAATTTGATACAGATATGCCCCTTTTGTGAAATTTTTCAGGGTAATTGTTTCTGTATCGCCTACATTGTGTATTACTTTTTCCTGCATCACTAATTGTCCTACAGCATTATATAATTTAAAGGTAAATGCCCCCTCTACGCCACTCAAAGTAAGCTGCAATTTGTCTTTTACAGGGTTCGGATAAAGCGTTATAGCAAAATTCAATTTATTTGAGATTTCTACATTATTTGAATATTTGAATGCGCCATCATTATCCAACATTTTCAAGCGATATACATTACTTCCTTGATAAGGGAATTTATCTGTAAAAGTATAAGTTGTATTTTCCGTAGAAAAACCTTTTGCTTTTACTTGTCCCATTTTTTCAAAAGTAATGCCGTCTATAGAATGTTCTACCTCAAAATGAGCTGCATTTAACTCCGAAGACGTTATCCATGTTAAAATATTATGAGTGCCTTCGGGCTTACCTGTAAAAGAAAGCAAAGTAATAGGGAAAGGAGGAGTTCCTTGTGAGCCTCCACCACCTCCACCGCCAGAAAACGAAGGTACAGGATACTGTCCGTAATAGACACTTGGATTAGTAGGCGCTAAATTGCCAGGCGTCCAAGGCGCGTAATACGTCCAATTTGCGTATAATTTAATTTGTGGCTGTGTGATACCTGCGTGAGCCGCATCAAGGTTTGGAGCAGCCTCTAAATTTTGCAATTTATACATGGTCAATTGCGAGTGTGAAATCAAAGGTGTAGCCCCACCATTTCCAATGTCTGTATTTAGGTTATTATAATCCGCAATCGTATAATAACTTCTTACCCCAACCGCGCTTGTAGGTTGCGTATGCGGAAAAACGTCCCAAGCCCTAGGAATCAACCACCAGCCTAATGGCGCAAGGCTAAGATCAATATAGGGAACCGTATTAGGAACATGGACACTTGTACCCGCCGTAATATGTAATCTTACAGAATATTGATTGCTCGCATTTCCTTGACTTACCGCGTTCTGCACTAGGTTCGTACCAATATTTTGACCATTTAACTCTAAAGATAAAATGCGATAATCGTCAGCACAACGACAATAATGTGTCCAAGTCCCTTCTTGCACAATGTCTGTAGCCCAATAGTCACCCACAGCCGTAGGAACATTGGTACTTGCTCCTGCTCGCAAAGTTGCAACGGCAGGCGCACCTGCGCTATAACAACCCATTCCATTTTGCTCAAATACATAATAAGTGCCTGAAGTTGTGGCATTATAAGTACTACCTGTTGCCAAAACAGAACCACTCGTAGCATTAGCATTATACCACTGTAATGTTCCGCCACTTCCTGTTGCTGATAAAGTTAGATTTGTACCATAAGAACATTTATCTGAAGTTGAGGGAGTTGCAGGACTCGCATTGATAGTAACTGTTACAGATTCAATGTCAACACAACCTGCTCCTGTTTCTGCCTTAATATAATAAATGTTACCCACAGCAACCGCACTTGGGTTTGATAATGAGGTCGTTGCAATTGAATTTGACCAATAAGATAAAGTACCGCCATTTAAAGTTGAACCTGCTGTTACTGCTGCGGCTGTTAAATCCACTGTATTGGGTGAACATACTGCCGATGGGTTCGTAATTACTAAATTAGGCGTTGGGTCTATTGTAACGGTAACAGGCTCAATGTCAAAACAACCCGAACTTGCTTCTGCTTTGATATAATAAATGTTACCCACAGCAACCGCATTAGGGTTTGATAAAGAGATTGTTGCACCTGAGTTTGTCCAATAAGTAAGCGTTGTTCCTGAAGGTAAACTTGAACCTAAAGTAACATTTACATCAGTCAAGTCAACCGTATTAGGAGCGCAAACAGCAAGTGGGTCTGTAATAGATAACACAGGCGAAGGATTAATGGTAACAGTTACAGGTTCAATATCACTGCAAATTCCTTTGGTTGCTTTGATATAATAGGTATTACTTGTTGTAACTGCATTAGGATTGGCTAAGGGAATCGTTGCCGCCATGTTTGTCCAATAAGAAAGCGTTGTTCCTGAAGGCAATGTAGAGCCTGCGGTAACGGTTGTTGCAGTCAGATTTACAGTGCTGGGTGCACAAACTGCCGCAGGATTCGTGATGACGAGAGAAGGTTGTGCAACAATGGTAAGTGTAAACAAATAAGTCGCACTTACACAATATTCATAATTTTTTACAGTCAAGGTAAAATGATAGACACCCGGACTGACACCTGAAGGAATCGTAGCTGTAATCGGAGAGGCTGGCAAAGCGGCATCAGAAATTGATACAAAAGTTGCCATATCGCTAGAAGTCAAAGAATATTTATTGGGTGAACCTACTGGCGTATTATAGGTAATAGAAAAACTGGTATTTCCTTCACAAATTGAATTCACCGAATCTAAATTGATGCTTACTACATAATTAAGTACCGTAAAAGCACCCTCATCTGCTCCTAGGTCGGGGGTTGTGGCGTTACGAGTTGCGAAATCGTAATCTGTATTAACCGTTGTAATATTTGTACCTTTACTCTCAATAGGCGTGGTAGAAAGTGGTGTTATATGCAAATCGACAGCACTCACATTCCCGTTTCCATTCACAAAAAGTGGGTCACCCCAAATCGAATTAGCATCTGCCCCTCCTGCCCCCGTCATGGCAGTTCGCCATTCGCAAAGCGTTGGCACATCAACTGGAGGTAAACCAAAGTTACCTATCATTCCATCAATTCCATTCGTATAGTAACCATTATAATTGATACTTAGGTTTGACTTGTTTAAGATGCTGATAGCATAATGGCGAATAGTTGGGCTTGTTGTTGTATGCGAGCGAGTGTTAATAAATAAATTATTTCTTACATCTCTAACATTTCCTGTAGTAGTTGCAAGGGCGGCAAAATCTGCCGTATAACTACCTGCAACTACGCCTGTTCCAGCAATCAAGACACTATTATAATAATAACTATTTGTTCCTGCGGCATCTCTTATCCCCGTGATTCCATAACCTATGGTAATACTATTTCCATTTTTATCAATACCAAGTCGCACCATATTGTTGTCAATGCGTGTAGTACCGAGATTTGTAAAAGGGTGCATAATTCCTAGAATTTGCCCACTCGTGTTAGAGGTACTTAGGTTTAAAGAATGTACAAAATTACCGCTCACATTATTGGTTGAGCCTATTGCAGTACTAAAATTAATACCGACTACTAAGGAAGCACTGCTAAGGTCAGTGTTTTGAATAGCGTAAATTCTATTGTATGCTATTGTTTGTGCTACTCCCGTTGCAAGGCAATTAATTCCTGCAACACTTACGGTAGGCGCAGCAATGTTGCTATTTGCTGAAATTTCATAAATTCGGTTCGCAGAAATGGTATAGTTGCCTATCCCCGAAACAGAAACACCAAAGCAATTTCCTGTTAAACCCGTCATCGAAAAATTAGCAATCGTATCTCCTGAAATGATGTGAGAAACCGAAGGAGTAGAAACAGCAGAAACGATACCATTCATCACAATTCCCGTTGAAGCTGAAGCACTTAAGCCCTCTATTCGGTTGTTATTTACATTATAATTAGCCCCATTTCCTGTTAATTCAATGCCGTTTACTTTTAAAACCGAAGCTAAATTAAAGATACGATTATTATTGAGGTAGTGGGTCATCGCATTGGTTGTGCTTGAAAATATACCTGTAACCGTAGCACTTGCAAGGTTCGTTTGCAAACTATTACTTTGCGTAGGGCTGCCTATTTTGTTATTCGTAACAGTATAAGTTCTTGCATTTGCAGTCCCGTTAAATACACTAATTCCTCGTATTGCAGCTCCCGTGCTTGGATTTGAGCCAGTCAAAGTTAAGCCCGCAATTGTATTGTTTGAAATGGTAACATCATCAGCTGTGCCTGTGCCTGTTGTTATCCCTGAACAAATCATTCCACCTGTCCCATTAGAATTAATAGTAATACTACCATTCGTAGTAGTGCTTCCTATCACATTATCTAAAATATTTGCTTTTCCTGTTACTACATTAATGATAGACATAGCCGTAGAGGCAGAAATGGTGGTAAGGCTAATATTACGTATGGTATTTCCTTGAACATTTGAAGCAACAGCAGTACCAACAGTTAAACGAATCAAACGCATAGTCCCTTCTGGAATGATAAGAGGTGTACCTCCAGCATTTATAGAAGAGCCTCCTATATAATTATTTAAAATATTGATCCCATCAGAAGTATTAGAACTTACCATAATCGCTCTCAACTCGTTTCCCGATGTTGCATTTATTAGGGTCTGAGCAATATAGAAATGGTTATTTTGAATAATTACATTATGTAAATTAGCAAAACCCGCTACCCCACCTGATATACCTGCAGCGGTTATGTTAAAATTATAGATTTCATTATTTTGAATCGTTATGTTATCCTGAGAAACCGTAGCGGCAGTACCTGTCAAGTAGATGACATTTGTAGGTAAACTTGTACCTGATTGATGAATTTTATTATTTTCAATCAACAAATTATCGCAACCATTTATACCTGTACCTAATACGCTAATGACTCCTTGCGCTGCAACAATAGAAGACCCCATGATTTCGCAATTCCGAATAATAACATTTTGTGCATCATTGTTTAATTGTATTGTGCTTACATTCGATGTTCCTATGTTATTCGTATTTTCAATCACCAACGCATTTCCGCCCGTATTTAATCCATCAATGGTTACATTATCCGCACCATTCAGGTAAATAAACTGTCCTGATATATTCCCGCTAAGGGTACGAGTTGCGCCACAACTAGGGCGAATTAGGATTGAAGTATTATTTACATCATTTGTAAAGGTAATTGTACTCGTTATGGTT
>JBJXHA010000140.1:0-7261 GCA_046160275.1 Bacteroidia bacterium
TTTAAATGTGATACTTTTGCATGATTTTATTTATATAACACACGATATTATGAGGTTTTTTTACACATTCTTTCTTTTATTGAATGGGATTTGTTTGTTTGCGCAAAACACCATTCAGTTGTCCCAATTTGCTACGGGTTTTACGAAGCCTTTGTATGTTACACACGCGAATGATAGTAGAGTTTTTGTGGTAGAACAAGATGGGAAAATATGGTTTACAGACTCTTTGGGCGTAAAATTCCCTACTCCTTTTTTAGACATTGACAGTTTGGTAAAATCAACGGGAAATGAGCAAGGTTTGTTGGGGCTTGCCTTTCACCCTGATTATCAAACGAATGGCTATTTTTTTGTAAATTATATTAAAGATGGGGTAGGAACTGCAAAAGATACGAGTATGCTGGCTCGCTACAAAGTAAATAGCACCAATCCGAATGTAGCAGATTATAGCAGCAGGCAAACCATCTTAAAAATTATGCAGCCTTATTCTAATCATAATGGAGGTTGCTTACAATTTGGGCTTGACGGATACTTATATATAGGAATGGGAGATGGTGGTAGTGCGGGCGATCCTCAAAATTATGCGCAAAATAATCTCTCTTTGTTAGGAAAAATGCTCCGACTAGATATAAACGTGTTCCCATACGCTGTCCCTGCAAGCAATCCTTATGTGGCAAGCACTGCTGTATTAAACGAAATTTGGGCAAAAGGCTTAAGAAATCCTTGGCGTTATAGTTTTGACCGCAAAACAGGCGATATGTGGATTGGTGATGTAGGGCAAAATGTTTGGGAAGAGATTGATTTTCAGCCAGGGAATTCCGTTGGGGGAGAAAATTATGGTTGGAGATGTTATGAAGCTGACGTTACTTATAATACATCTGCCAATTGCCCTGCGAGTACGACACTTACCTTTCCTGCATATCAATATCAGCACGTTAGCAATGGGGCTTGTTCTTTAACAGGAGGTTATGTTTATAGAGGGAATACCTACCCCACTTTAGATGGGCAGTATTTATATTGCGATTATTGCTCTGGTCAGTTTTGGTCTATCGTTCCAAATACAGTTGCAGGTGGTTGGATAAATACACTCGCAGGCACTTTTACAGTTTATAATTACAGTTCTTTTGGGGAAGATAAATATGGCAATTTGTATGTTACAGGACTTTCAGATGGAAAAGTATATATAGTAAAGCCAAATTGTTCTTTAAATGTAACAGCTACTTCGGTTGATGCTTCTTGTGGTCAAAATAATGGTTCTGCGCAGGCAATTGTTACAGGTGGCACAGCTCCTTATACTTATTCTTGGGGTAATGGAAATACATCAAGTTCTATCACAAATGTAGGTGCAAATGTGTATGATGTAACGGTAACTGATGCGGCAGGTTGTGAGATGAATGTGATGACTTATGTAGGGCAATCGGCTTCTTATACGGTAAATGAATTTATTATTAACGTAAAATGTAAAGGCGATAGTTCGGGTTCAATTGATTTGAGTATAGCTGGTGGAGCTTTTCCTTTTTCTTACAACTGGTCAACAGGTGATACGACAGTTGCTATTACAAATCAGCCCGCAGGGAATTATAGCGTAGTCGTAACAGATTCAAATGGTTGTGCAGTAACGGAAACCTATACTATCACCGAACCTAGCAATGCTTTAGCGGTAAATGCTTCTCCTGTAAATTTAACCCAAGTTGCCGCGAATGCTTCAGGTGGAACACCTCCTTATACCTATCTTTGGAATACAGGGGAAACAACAGACAGCATTAATGGCTTGTGTGTAGGATCTTCTGTGATGTATTGGGTACAAGTAACAGATGCAAATGGTTGCGAATCAATAGATTCCGTTTCTTGTATTATTACAGGGATAAATCCTGCGTTTGGTAATACCTTGCAAAATTTCTCTTTATCTCCTAATCCGACAGAGAATGTATTGAATGTGAGTGCTAGTTTTACAAGTTCTCAAGAAATTCAATTGAGAATAAGCGATGTATTAGGTAAAACGTATTTAACCTCTCATTATCAAAACATTACACAAATCGAAGAACAAATCGAAGTAAAAAATTATCCTTCAGGGATTTATTTAGTAAGTTTGATTGGAAAAGAGGGATATGTGTATAAGAAATGGGTGAAGTTGTAAGCGATTACGCCCTTGTTTGTGAGGACACAAACAAGGGCGTAATGTAAAACGAGTTCTGAACTTTTTAGAAAGTTCAGAACTCGTTTTACATTATAACACAGGCAAAAGCCTATACTACATTAGCTGACTTTTTAATATTTTAGCCCTAGCAAATAGCCAATCGTAAAATTACTATCCCAATCAAATACAAAGGTATCGCAATTTGTAGCATCAACAATTCCTTTATAAATGTTCAAGCCACTTTTTATTTTTGCGCCTTTTGCACTGTATTCATCGGGTGTGTGCAGAACGGTATAACGCTCTTTCGCATTTCTATGTTGATTTGCCAACTCATAAGGAACACCCCCAATGATAAAACATTTTACGCGATTTTTACTCGGTATTTTTCCCGCAACTGCCACCACTTCTTTATACACTTGGTCATCACTCGCATTGCGTTCAAAGTATTTAGAACCATAGGTTTCAAAACTTTTGAGTTGCCCATTTTCTTCCCAAGTGATTTTTGTATTTCCAGAACCAATGTCCACCACAAAAGAATTACCTTTAAACTCGTTGGGAAGAATAGTTCTTGCAGCAAGCTTCCCTTCTTGTTCTGCAGTAACAGTATTTACCACGTAACCCATTGCTTTTAACTGACTTACAATTTTACTTACCTTCGGGTCTTGCGCCGCACCTGAACTTACCACGAATTGAATGTTATTGTTTTTCACTCCAAAATTTACCATTTTGGCAATGTAATTTCTCAATCCTGTTTTGATGTCATCTGTTGTTGCCATGCTTTCATACACCATACTTGCCCCAAATTCAGCGTTTTCCAATTTCCAGTTTTTATCCTCATCTACGGTAACAATAAAAGAATTAAAACCAGAAGCTCCCAATTCCACAACGCCTTTTAGTTTTCCGTTAACAGGTGCGTGTGGCGTGAAAGAAAACGTTCCCGCACTCGTTTTGCCCCTTGTAGGCTCGGCTTTTGTATCGGTAGTAGGCGCAGCATCCTCTCCGCGTTCTCCTTTTTCCGACTTCTCACCTGTCGTTGCCTCCGTAGTCGTTTTGTCCGTTTCTTCCTTATTTTTGTCTTTGTTCATCAACAAATAACAGCCGCTATTCAGGCTCAATAACAGCATCAAAACAAAATAAACAGAATGAATGTGTTTCATATTACATTAACATTTAAAGAATGAATAATCAATTTTAACGATTCAAAGATACGATAGTTTGAGAGAAATCAAAAGCGGTTCATTGTTTTTGAAAGATAAAAACGTAGAAGGCTGTTTGGTTAAAAAGAAGTATATTATCAATACTTAGGTAGTTCATCAAAATATAATAGGCTTTGCAGATGCTCTTGTCGAAACATCATTGCAAAGCCTACATTCGTGAAATTTTATTTTACATTCGCTTTTGCGATAGATTTTGCTAAAGCATCAGCCAAGTCATTTTTCATCATAATATCAATCAAGCCATCAAGATCGGTAGTTGCCTCCCAGCCTAATTCTGCTTTTGCCTTAGACGCATCACCCACCAAAAGTTCTACCTCTGCGGGGCGGAAGTAACGAGGGTCAATCTCCACAATCACATTTCCTGTTTTTTTGTCAATACCTTTTTCCTCAATTCCCTCTCCTACCCATTCGATGTCCATATTTACGTGCTTGGCTGCGCGTGTGATAAACTCACGAACTGTATAAGTTTTGCCTGTTGCAATCACATAATCTTCGGGTTTATCTTGCTGCAACATCAGCCACATTGCTTCGCAATATTCTTTGGCATAACCCCAGTCGCGTTGCGCGTCTAAGTTACCCATTTTCAATACTTTACGCAATCCATAGTGAATTTCAGAGAGTGCGATAGTTACTTTTCTTGTTACGAAAGTTTTACCACGTCTTTCCGATTCATGGTTGAATAAAATCCCGTTGCAAGCATATAAATCATAGGATTCTCTGAAATTTTTAGTAATCCAAAATCCATATAATTTTGCTACCCCATAAGGGCTACGTGGATAAAAAGGAGTCGTTTCTTTTTGTGGAATTTCTTGCACCAAACCATACAACTCAGAGGTTGAGGCTTGATAAAATTTCGCTTTTGGGCAATGATTAATCAAGGCATCTAACAAACGAAGCGTACCCACAGCATCTACTTGGGCGGTATATTCTGGCACTTCAAAAGACACCGCTACGTGGCTTTGCGCCCCTAAATTATAAATTTCATCAGGTTGAATACTTGACAAAAGTTTATTCAAATTTGCACTATCCGCCAAGTCACCATGATGCAAGGTGAGTTGCGGATGTCCCATTAAATGGTCAATTCTTTCCGTATTGAAGTTACTTGCACGGCGAATAATCCCATGCACTTCATACCCTTTTTCTATCAAAATTTCAGTCAAAAATGAACCATCTTGACCTGTAATGCCTGTAATAAAAGCTTTTTTCATGAAGTTATCCGTAAACAGTCAGCAGCAAACCTAATTGGGAAGGTTTTTTTGCAAACAAAATATATACTTACATTTAATCGGCTGCAAAAATAGCAAAAATATTTTAAATGGGCTGAAGTTTTTTTGAGTAAGTTATACAGCCCCCTCAATATTATATTGAGAAGGTTAGCGAAATTTTCAGGATAAACTCATTACCCTCATTACCAGAAAAAATGGGTAGCGGTAAAAATATAAGGTTTTAACATAATTGTATTGATATTAGTTATACTAAGAATAATAGGAACAAGGCAAGTATAATTGGCTTTGAGTACTTATCAAAATCATTTCTAAATCCATCTAAACAACTGATAATAAAAACCTTAACACTATTTCCACTATTATTTATTCATTATCCATTACGCATTTATGAAGTACATTTTCTTTTCTTTCTTAACTTTTCTTTTACTTTCGGCTTGTAATAATAAAAAACAGGCTGATGAAATTTTTCATCATGGTATTGTTTATACGGTAGATAGTACTTTTTCTAAAGCGGAGGCTTTTGTGGTAAAAGCGGGCAAAATTGTGGCGGTGGGGTCGAATGAGGAAATTTTGCAGCATTATGATGCGGCAAAAAAGACAGATTTGCAAGGGCATTTTGTCTATCCTGGTTTTATTGATGCGCATTGTCATTTTGTAGGCTATGCGATGGACATGAAAAAAGCGCATTTGTTTGGAACAAAATCTTTTGCTGAAATCATCGAACAGATGAAGGAATTTGCCACACATACGCCTGAAACTTGGTTATATGGGCGAGGTTGGAATCAAAATGACTGGGAAAAGAAAGATTTTCCTGATAAGTCGGCATTAGACAAGGCATTTCCTGACCGCCCTGTTTTTCTCAAAAGAATTGATGGACACGCTGCAATTGCCAATCAAAAAGCACTGGATTTGGCAGGGGTAACAAAAGATACGAAGGTAAGAACGGGTTATGTGGAAGTAAAAGAGGGCAAATTAACGGGGATTTTATTAGATGATGCGATGACATTGGTGGAAAGAAAAATTCCCTTGATGCCCGAAGATACCTTACATAAATATATGCTAAAAGCGCAAAAAGATTGCATAGAACTTGGCTTAACGACCTTAGATGATGCAGGGTTAGATAAAAGATACATTGATTTTTTGGATAAATTGCAGAAAAACAATGAGTTAAAGTTGAGAATTTATGCCATGCTTACCCCTACCCAAGAGAATTTTGAGGCATTTTTGCACAAGAAACCTTACAAAACTGACCGTCTAAATGTAAGGTCTTTCAAAATTTATTCTGATGGGGCTTTGGGTTCTTATGGCGCTTGTTTACTACATCCTTATCATGACAAACCCGACCAAAGAGGCTTTTTGTTGCACGATGTTGAATATTTTGATAGCATAGCGGCTGCAATTTATCCTACTGATTTTCAAATATGTACGCACGCAATTGGTGATTCTGCCAATCGCTTGATTTTGCAAACCTATCAAAAATATTTGAAGGGGAAAAACGATAGAAGATGGCGTATCGAACACGCGCAAATTGTGGATAGAAGCGACTTGTATCGCTGGGGACAATATTCGATTATTCCTTCGGTGCAGCCTACGCATTTTACCTCTGATATTAGTTGGGCGGAAACACGTTTAGACGATAAGCGACTAAAAGGCGCGTATATTTATAAGGAATTGATGGAACAAAATGGTTGGATTCCTTTGGGTACAGATTTTCCTGTGGAATATTTGAATCCGCTTTATACTTTTTATTCGGCAGTTGAGCGCAGTAAATTTGGTAACCAATATTTTAACAACTCACTTACAAGGGAACAAGCTTTGCGTGGCATGACAATTTGGGCGGCAAAATCTAATTTTGAAGAAAAGGAAAAAGGCAGCATCGAACCCAATAAATTTGCCGATTTTGTCATCATGAAAGACGATTTGATGAAAGATGATTTGCCTAAAATTCGAGAAGCGAAAGTTGTTGCGACTTATATTAATGGGGAAAAGTTGAAGTAACGGTTTGTTAGATGATTTGGAGCTGTCTAGGGTGTCGATTGTTGGTTATGTTATGGGCAAAAGAGAGGCAACAATTGCAAAAAGGATTGTTTGTAGAAGTTGAGGGCTTCATTTATTGATACAATTAAGTGCCTTTGCCGAGCAAAAGGCACTTAATTGTATGGGGTCTAAAGTAGTATCATCCTCATCTTCGCCTCTTTGATTGTCTTTAAGTTCCATTTCTTTATCTCTCGTTTCCTTTTCTTTTGCTCAAAATTTAATTTTACGGATTTCCTTATTTTATGAGGAGAAAAAGTGAACATTGTTAAACAAGCCTTGAGTTTAAGGAAGAAAGGGATATCTCGTTTCTTTGTTTCGCCTACCAATCCCAAACTTGGTAACTCTCGTTTTACAGAAAGGTTTGTTGCAATAAATTTTTTTCCTTGCCTTATTATAAGGGTATCTAAAATTGAGGGAAATCCATATTCATGAAAATTGGAAGGTAATCTATATCCATAAAAATAAGGGTAGTGGCATAAATGTAATGCTGTACGGGCTGCTTTAGCTGCCCGATAACTTGCAAAAACTTCGTTTTTGCGCTTTTGCGGCAGCTAAAGCTGCCGCTACAGGTTTTAGTTAGCATTACATTTGAAGGACTACCAAAATAAGGAATCGTATAAAAATAAAGCGTATCTTTTTTCTTATAC
>JBJXHA010000141.1:0-21877 GCA_046160275.1 Bacteroidia bacterium
GTTTACCGCCTTAATTGAGCCGCTTTTTTTTAAGCGAAAAATCCAACTTTCAGAGATGATTTTGGGCTTTTTTATTGTGGTCGGCTTTGTTTTTATTTTTGAATCTTCTTGGGAATATTGGAAGGGAATCATCATTGCGTTAATTTCCTCCTTATTAGCGGCAACTTTTAGCGTAATGAACAAAGCCATTGTGAACAAACACGAAACCTTTCCCATTATGTTAATTGAGTTTTTGTATGGAATTGCCTTATTATCCATACTAATTCCTTTTTTCCTTTATTTTTTCCCCGAAACACAACTTTTCCCCACCGTTTTCGATTCGGGTTATTTGTTAATCTTGGCAATTGTTTGTACCACAGGCGGTTACACGCTGTCCATGTATGCCTTGAAAAAACTTTCGGCTTTTACTGTGAATTTGGCGGTAAATTTAGAGCCTGTATATGGCATTTTGTTCGCTTATTTTGGCTTAGATGAAGCAAAAGACTTAACCCCACGCTTTTATATTGGCGCAGGAATCGTAATTTTTGCCATTTTTGCCCACCCTTTTCTTTCAAAAAGGTTAGAGAAAAAAGCCTAACTACTCCGAAGGCAAAATCAATATCTGCCCAATGTCTAGCCTATCGTCTTCTAATCCATTGATTTCCATAAGAACTTCTACCGTAGTGCCGTATTCTTTGGCAATTTTATACAAATAATCGCCCGTTTTTACAACATAAGTATGCGCATCTTGACCATTAATGTCGCCTAATATATCGTGAAAAAATTTGCGCCCCGCAGAAGATAAGCCCACAAACATCTGCTCATTTGAGCTAAGGTTTGATTTATCTGCTACGGCAGGAATGTTAAAATCAAACATCACATCGCCACATTCAAAGCAGACAATTATTTTTGCTACGGCAATTCCATCTTCGTCATAAAAATAAAAACTATCGTGCGGATTAAAAATGCAACGTGAAGGCGTGCGAAAATGCGCCGTTTCTTGCAAACCACTCCATAGGTTTTCCTCTTGTTCATCAGTCAAAACCTTTCCGCTAGGAGTCATCGGCTCTGTCAATTTTCCTCCTTTTAGAGAATAAGCATGAACGCTACTATAATTGAAACCATTGGTAATCGGGGCTGTTTTTTGCGCCCAAAGTGTTAAATTAATAAGGCAGAGAACACTTAAACTCAGGATTTTTTTTGTGAATGACATAATTTGAATACTAAATGAAAATTTAGTGCAAATATCGTGTCGAAAACGCAGAATTTCAAATAGAAATTTGTCGTATTGCTTTTCTTATCTATCTCTCATTTGGTGTTTATTTCAAAAACATCGCAAGTTTTGGCTCAACCCCCAAAATTTTTCCTTTGTTATTTCTCATTTCTTTTCCTACCTTAGCCATGAATTTACGATTGAAATAATAAGTTAAGTATGGATGGTAGTAATTTTCAAGCGTTTATACAACGATTCGCGCATTTACCCAAGCTAGAGGTTTTGGCATTTTTAGCAAAAGCAAAAAGTGTGAAGTTTAAGAAAAAAGAAGTAGTCCTAGCGGCAGGACAGGTCTGCGATTTTGTTATTTTTGTCAGAAAAGGCATTTTTCGCACCTATTTATTGGCAAATGGAAAAGAATATACCCAAAACTTTTTTGCTGCCGAACAGTATAGTTTCGCCACTTCTTATTGTAGTTTAGTAACGAGAACCCCCTCCGAATACTTTGTAGAGGCGGTAGAAGATTGTGAAGGATATGCTTGGACAGGGGCGCAAATCAATGCGCAGTTGCAGTTAAACATTCATTGGGCTTTGTTAAATAAGCACCTTGCCGACCATTTTTTATTGTTAGAAGAGCAAAGGCAGGTTTCTTTTTTAAAAGATGATGCCGAAACGCGCTACTTACATTTTTTAGACCGTTTTGGTGCGGCAGCTTTACGTATTCCTCAAATTTACGTAGCTTCTTATCTAGGCATTACGCCTGAATCACTTTCTCGGGTAAGAAAAAACATATTGGAAAAAGAGAAGAATACTGCGGTAGCCAAGAAAATGTCGAAGGATTAAAGTCAATCTGTCTGTCATTACGAAAAATTCAGCTTGAAAATAACTTCGCTTCGTTATTTTCAAGCTGAATTTTAAAGCAATTGTACTCTTAGTTGAACACGATGGATTTACACTTTGTTCACTTGTTCGCAATGACAACTTTTCCTAAAATGGCAGACAGTTTGTTATTTGTGATAACAGTTTAGTGTTCATTGCTCGCTGCTACTTAGAAGGAAATTCTTCGCTTATAAGCCTCTAAGGTATTCTTAATCAACATGGTAACGGTCATAGGTCCTACGCCACCAGGAACGGGCGTAATTGCGCTACATTTTGGCGAAACGTTCTCAAAATCCACATCACCTTTGAGGGCATAACCCGATTTTTTGCTGGCATCAGGCACGCGTGTTGTTCCTACATCAATAATTACTACTCCTTCTTTCACATCTTCCGCCTTAATAAAACCCGGAATCCCTACTGCAACAATTAAAATATCTGCCATTTTGGTAAATTCTTTCAACTTTTCGGGCGGCGTATGGCGATGTGTTAAGATACTTGTGCCATCAATGCCAATGCGACTTAGCAAAATGCTCATGGGCGTTCCTACAATCAAGCTTCTGCCGATGACCACGCAATTTTTCCCCTTTGTCGGAATGTTATGGCGTTGAATGAGTTCCATCACACCATAAGGCGTAGCGGGCAGCAAAGTAGGCAAACCCATTACCATTTTTCCCACATTCGAAGGGTGAAAACCATCTACATCTTTATCGGGGCGAATGGCTAAAATCACTTTCATATATTCAATATGCTCAGGCAAAGGCAGTTGCACGATTAATCCATCAATTGTATCATCGTTGTTGCATTTTTCCACTTCTGCAAGAAGTTCTGCTTCTGAAATACTAGAAGGAAATACTAAATTGGTAGAACGAAAGCCCACATAATCACAAGCCTTCATTTTGTGGCTGACATAAGTTTGAGAGGCTCCGTCTTCACCTACCAAAATCGCAACCAAATGCGGTTGGCGTTTACCTGCTGCCACAAAAGCGGCTACTTCTGCTTTTACCTCATCTTTAATGACTTGCGAGGTTGCATTACCATTGATAAGCTGCATATAAGTAATGGATAATTAATATTTGAGGATGGAAAATGATTTTAACTTGTTTACTATCAATGTTTTGAGTGAAAATATTAACATAAACTAATTATTACTGAATACTTATAGTTGATAATTAATTAATTATAAATGCTTTGCGTAGAAATTTTGCTTCAAATTTTTCTGTTTTTTGCCTTTTTTTAACTTTTCGCAAAAGTACAACTTTTTAAACAATTTTTTTTGTGAGATTTCATATTTCCTTTTCTCCCGTTAAAGCTATCCCTAACTTATAAAAATCAAATACCCACAAGCGCGGATGCTCGCTCCTTAGATTTTGCAGGCAATAAGAATGTGTATGTTGAAAAAGAAATTTGATAAAAAAGGAAAGGTGATATTTTTTTAACAAATGTAGATAAGTCAATAATTTCACAGACTGTATAAAATGGGGGCAATTTCCTAAGGTTTTCACAATCCATTGCAAATTATAAATGCCTTGTGTCGTTTTTTGGATAAAAATGTCTGCCGTTTCTAATCCAATATGCCGAAGCGGATTGTCTATATGTAAAATGGAAATATTTTGTTTTTGTAATTCATAACCTAACAAAGTATCCTCATGCCCATATCCTTCTAGCTCTGTATTAAAAGGAATTGCCAATAATACCTCTTTTTGAATGAGAAAATTATTGGTCATAAAAGAATGATTTGCGTGGATATTTCTTTCTACTGCTGATTTACACTCTCTTTTTACACCATATAACCATCTCAAATACAGGCTTTTATCGTCCATTGAAGACGCGTAAGTTCTGCCCCCACAAATCACTTTAGCCTTGCCTATTTCTTGGAGATAATTTGCCAGATAGTTTTCATTTTCAGGCATTGAGTCGCAATCCATAAACAACAAATGAGGGTATTTTGCTTGATGTGCGAGTAAATTGCGAATGGCAGACCGCCCAATATTTTGGGGTAAGATTTGATATTTTACTTGCGAAAGTTGTGTAATTGCCTGATTTTCTTGCGCATAAAAATCCCCTGAAGCATCATCTATCACCCAAATTTCAAAGGGAATTTGCAACTTTTCTGCTTGTTGATGCAAAAAGTTGACAAGGTTTACCACCCCAAATTGATATACAGGAATACAAATCGAGAGCATAGCAGAAACGCCCAAAAGAATGAGGGGGCAAGTTACAAAAAAATCACAAAAAAAAATGGAGCAGTTAAAAAACTGCTCCATTCAGAAATGCTTTATTTTTTGTTAGGCACTTACAATGCCATTTAACAAATCAGTAAGCGCGGCGGTAGATTGCTCGTCAAGTTTCCCTTCAAACTCACCTGCGAGTTTTTGGTATAACTCTTCTACGTCCACCAATAATTGCTGCCCTCTTTGGCTGATTTGCACAAAAACAACGCGTCTGTCATCTTTTGAGTTACGACGTTTCACAAGGCGGTTACGCTCAAGTCTGTCGATAGTGCTGGTTAGTGTACTGAACTTCAAGTCAAATTGTTCGCCCAACTCTTTCATTTTCTGAACTTCGTTGGCATTCAAGTAGCGGATGATGGCAATGTCACTTTCGGTTACGCCGTACCCTTCGAGAAGACTGCTTCTGCGTGCATTCATTTTGTTGATGAATTGGAGCAACAAGCTGTCTAGATTAGAGCTGTTAGTCATGATTAATTTAGATTATTAGTTATAGGTTGATTAAAAAGTATTTCAAAATTAGATAAAAAAAACAATACTTACAATTTTTTCTGAAAAAAAATTTATAAATCTGTGTAATGCCAAGCAGGATTTTATCAATATTTTAACCTTTTAAATAGTGTATATTTAGCCTTATTTATTATTTTTTGCAAAAATAATCAACCTATTAGAACTATTCGAAACGTAACCATTCCCATTATAATCTCCCCATATTTCTGTAATTTCTAAGCCAAGTGCTTCAAACATAGCCTTAAAATCACGCAAAGAAATGGCTTGAACCTTTTCAACGAAGTGAAACCTTTTCTCACCATCAATAATCTCTATCTCTTTCACAATGAAGCCATTTTCAACTTTTTTATGAATAAAAAATTGTATGCCTTGTAGGGTTTTTACTTCTTTTGCAATTAAACGAGGAATAATATAATCCACATTTAGGTAATCTATGATAAATAAACCATCTTCTTTAAGTGAATTTTTTATATTTTGAATTACTAGCTTATTTTCTGTTAGGTCATCAAAGTAGCCAAAGCTAGTAAATAGGTTGAAGATAGCAGAAAAGCCACTAAAAGGAAATTTTTGGCGCATATCATGTATTTCGAAGTGAAGGCGTTCAGAAGCGTATTTTTTAGCCTCTAAAATGCTTTCATCAGAAATATCTAAGCCATATACCTCAGCCCCTAGCGTGTGAAAAGCACGAGCGTGCCTTCCTCTGCCACAAGCGAGGTCTAAAATTTTATCTTTTTCAGACAGTTTGAGGTGAGAAAAAAGCAACGAGACGAATCCGTTTGCTTCGGACTCATCTCGTTTGTTATATAAAATGGGATAGTATGGAGAACTAAACCAAGTTGTGAACCATTCATTAGTGGATTGCATATCTTACGTTAATTGAGAAAAACTTCTCAAATTAACGCAGATTCTGTCAATTTTTCTAATCCATCTACAATGGTGTTAAAATCTCCACCGCCTACAGCAGCCTCAATTTTCCCTGCGGTTTCTTTCAAATGATCAACATATCTGTTATGCACCTCCTCGCCTTTTTTGGTTACTTCCAAATAAACAACGCGGCGGTCTTCTTTAGAAGGAACTCGTTTCAGCAACTTGTGGTTCTCTGCCTTGTCAATAATCGTTGTCAAGGTACTCAATTTGATGTAGAAGTTATCAGCAACATCTTTCATTTTTAGATGCCCATGCGTTAATACAAACTGAATGAGTTCCAACTCTAAGTAAGAAACATCGAATTTGTTCTCTACATCGTGTTGATGTTTACGAAGTCCATCTTGAAGAGCGGTAAGCCCTTTTGCGAATCTTTCGGCTCCTGTCATTTCTGCCATGATTTTAGAACGTTAAAAAGTGAATTAATGATTGGTAAAATATTGGATATATACTAAACTCTAAAATATTATTCAAGGGACAAATTTACCTTACTTATTTGAGGGCGCAATTTAGGAAAATTTACTATATTCTAGCATAAATATTCTTTTTTAATTAGCTTTTTTTAATAGAATGTAAAAGTATTTGTTTTTATAATAAGGCGTTTCTATACTTTTTATAAATAGTTTCTTTTCTGTTTTAGGGCTTAGTATTTTTTTACGATGAATAATTACTGCCCTATATGTTTTTAGCTTTCGTAATGAACAGCTACCTTTTTGTGCAATTTTTGGGGAGGATAATCACAATATTTCTCTATTTGAAGAAGAAGTATTCTTTTTAACCTATTGTTTATAAGCCTTTTATATTTTTTTTACAATTTTTAAAAATAGCACACCTGCCAAACTAAATTCATTTTGTAACGTTATTTATTCGAATAATTTTTTGAAAAAAAAATACAAACTGCGCCTTAACTTCATTCTAAATCACAATATTATAAATTGCCTTTTTTTTATCTTTCTTTTTTAGTTCATCAAATTTACTACCAACGCTGTACTTACAGGATTTATCTTAGAATTTTCCAAAGAATATTCTGCTTTCCCAAATTATTGTCATTTTGAGATATGCAAAAAACGCACCAATTAGAAATGATTCAAAAAAAACCGTATTTTTGATTTATTCTAATTCGTGAATGGATTAGTTTTTTACTCAAACGAAGTAAATTTCTCGCTTTTTTCAGATATTAGTCATTGGTATTATTCAAAAAATGGACAATTATGTATATAAAAAGATACAATATAAGGGGAGTGGACAAAAGAAAAGGAGGTTTCCCTACACCCAATTCCGATTGCAATAAGTTGCCTTTTCAAAATCTATGACATTAATAGAAATAATCGGCACTTCAGGAAACATAGTTTTTAGCGTGGTGGTAATTTTATGAGAGAGGTCGCGCTTTTGCTCAATGCTGCGTCCTTCCATGATGTTTGCAAAGACATGAATAAAAGTGTCCTTTCCTTCCCCTAATTTGAAGTATTCGAAGGGGCGAATCCTTACTTTGATGTCGCCTTTGGTAAACAAACCTGTACTTTCGGCAGTAAGATAAACCGCCTCCATGATTTCTTGAGGCGTTTTGATATCTAAGATGTTCTGCGAACAATCAATGACAAAATGTGGCATATTTTAGAGGGTATTTAAAAACTATATCTGATTTGCAATTTTATATCTGAGCGATGATTGCCGAGAATTTCGTCTAAACTGCCCCCAATCGTGTTTACAGGTAGATACAAGGAAGCACTTCCTGTGGGTGAGCCAGCAAAATTGGGAGAAAAATAGCGTGTTTGTGAAAAACGTACCCAAATATCTAGCCCACGTAAAGGCTGATAAGTCAACATCGCATAATAGCGCGTTCCATTGCGATTGTCTTTATCTTCGTCAAGAGAACCGCCATACGCAGGAATCGAGAAATCGCCATAAATGGTATTTTCGTAAGCATAAATGCGTGCATCATAGCCTTCTGTCGAAAATATAGCAAAACGCCCTGTCGCTTTTAATTTGGGTAAAATTTTCCAAGAAATGTCTTGATAAATCAAAAAGCCACGCAAGGTTTTTTGGTCGCGTCCTCTAAACCAAGACCATTCTGCGCGTGTCCGAATGGTTACCTCTCTCGCAAGTTGCGACTGATATTGTAAGCGAAAATGTGTATTTTGAGTTTGTGTCAAAAAATAAATTTGCTGATTGGGCAAATACAAAGAATCATCGGCATTTCTTTCTTTATTGTCGGTTTTAAAACGTGCATATAAGGTCGTTCCTCTTTTGGGTGAATAGTCTATTTGCGTAAGAAACTCATAAGCGTTTGAAAAGTAAGCAGTTAAGAAGCGATTGTAAGCATAATGACTTCTATCAAAATAGGTATTAATTGTCCATTTGGTAGTCGGTTTTATGCGCAACCCTGCATAAATTCCCTGCTCATTGCGAGGATTTCTAGGACTTTCGGCAAAAACAAAGGCTTTATCTGAATGAAAATCGGGGCTAAAATTGCGGTAATGCAAAGAAAAATCTACTTTGGGAGACAATGCCATCATCAAACCTGTAGAAATGCCCATTCCGCCTGATTTGCTGCGTGCAACTTCCCCAAAAACATTCACATTTTTAATCACCCAATCGAAATCCAAACCATTCAAGTAATTTTGATTGCCCGAAAAATAAAATTGGTTGTAATAAGAAGGATTAGGTTGAAAGCTGCGGTCAAATTGTTGAAACAAATGCGAAGTTCCGATTCTAAACGTTTTGCCGCGATATTCTACGCGCCCCCCCATATTGCTTTCGGTAACATTTTGGCGTTTTGATAACTCATTGGGTGTGCGATGATAGCCTCCCAATTGAAAACTCGAAGCCGAAGCAAATTCCCCAGAATTAATTAACGCGCCTGTCTCAGCATCAACAGAATCAGAGCTAATAGAGCCATCTAATTTTGTTCTCGAATAAAAACCTGTGAAATATAGACGTTTAACAGCATAGGTAGCGGCAATTCCTCGGCGATACATATTTTCATTCACCGATGAATAAGGCACAATTCCCTTCGAAGGCATTTTTACGGGAACAATCACATCTGCCCCATTTTTGCCAAACCCCAAACCCGAAGAAAAAATTAAGCCTTGCCCAAATTGTAAATTATAATCCCCGATAACAAGATTTTTCAGGTTGCCAAAATTTGCCACTGCAATATGCCCAGAAAGAAAATCATAGCCCCAATAGTTTTTCACCTTCACTTTTTTGCTTCCCGTCACATCATCAGGCATTTCCACCGTAGGATTAAAGCCAAACACCTCGCCCGCATCTTTATCGCCCGTAATCGCAAAACTCACATATTGATTGTATTTTCCGCGCAAACGAGAATAAGAACGCCAAGCATTGCCCAAATAACGATTTTTTGTTACATCATTTATTTGATAACCTGCCTGACTTTCCAAAGTACGAATAAAACGCTGGGTAAAATCGAACTTCATGCCTTCTTTGATTTCGCGCAAACTCGGACCTGCGGGGTGCAGGCGATTCGGGTCAATGTCTTTGGGGCGAGCATCTGTCGTAACAAAAGGTTGAATATTTTGCACCACTTGTTGTGTAAAGCCCTCAATCGCTTGCAATTCAAACACCGAAGTCAACTCGCCAAAATCTGCAAGGTATTTAAAAAGGTAATTGACCAAAATATCATTCATGCCCGGTAATTGCAGCAATTCTTCGCGGCTTGCGCTATTGAGGTTCAAAGGTTTACGCTTTAAATCTTGCAAATAATCTGTAATAATCGTATAATCTACTTCCCCATCAGAAGCTGTATTAGAAATTACATCTTCCATTTGCGTATCAATGTCGTCATCGGTATTGGTTTTGAGGGTATCCGTTTGGGCAAAACCAAGCAACGAAAAGCCGAAAAAGCAAAGAAAACTGCAAGTTTTTAGAAACGTATATAATAAGGTGTTATTTTTGGTCATATTGAAATTTTTTATAAGTGTTTTTCAGGGTTCGGAACTTTTTAGAAAATTCCGAACCCTGAAAATATTCTGCAATACTACCAAATTTTGAGAGATTATCCATACAAAAAGGGCATATTTTAGGATAGCACTTAAGCCCATTCCTAAAATATGCCCTTTTTGGCAATCTTTAACTCCTTAAAACCTAAGCGTCAGCCGCTTTTTCTACGGTTTCTTCCACCACTTCTGCCACGGTTTCCGCAGTTTTCTCTTCTGCTTTCGTTTCAGTTTTTGTTTCTTCTTTATTAGGAATAATACGGTCTAACAAACCCATTGCTCCTTTTTTGATATTTTGAAGCAAGTGATCTCTTTGCTCATCAAGCAATTCCTTCACTTCCTCAAATTTCTCTTTCCCTTTTTCTTGGTAGCTTTCTAGCACTTCTTTCACGTCTTCGAGCTTTTCCTTTGCTTCCTCAAATTTCTCTTTCGCTTCATCTAACAAAGTAGAACCTTTTTCAGTGCCTGTTTCTGTTTTTGTTTCAGTTACAGGAGTTGCCGCCAACACTTCTGCTGTAGGTGCTGCATCTTCCGCAGGATTTTCAGCCACAATTACAGCCGTTTCAGGGGCAAGCGCATTTGTTGCTTCTTCGGCAGCCGCTTTTTCTTTTGCAGCTTCCACTTTTTCCTTCGCGCCAGATTTTAGCTCATCAATGCGGTTTTCAGCCTCCGTTTTCAATTCATTAAATCTATTACGAAGTTCTTCCACTTTGATTTCACCTTTGGCACTTGCTTCCTCAATCGTTTCACGCAACTGCTCTAAACGGTCAGTCAATTGAGAAAAAAATGAGACAGATTTAGTTCCTAACAATTTATCAATGTGTTTCGCAGCGTCTTTTGGTAATTGGTCTTTTAAACCATTTGCAGCAATTTCAAATGCTTGCTTTGCTTGATCTTGTGTTACGCCCACTTTGGACATAATTTCACGAATAATACTTTCCATGTCTGATGAAAATTAAGAATGAAGAATTTACGAATGAGGCTTCCCTTCAAAATTAGCGGTTTAAACGAGGGGTGTCGTATTTTAGTTACGCTAATTTAAAAATGAAAAGGAATATAGTGCAAATTTCGCATTTTTTTTTGTACTTCTATCATAATCAATGATAAATTTGACATAGCTCAAGTAAAATATGCTACTTTCTCAAAAAAACTATTTTCTCTTATGATTGTAAATATCCGCTCTTTTTTATCGTAATTTTTCCAAATGCGTTTTTTCGAATCGGTCTTCCTATTTCTAAATAATTTGAGGAAGTTAAATTAAAACCATTTTAGGATATTTCTTATGCGTTAATATTTATATACACAATGGTACATTTTCAAAAAATAAATAAAAAAGTCTTTTATAAAACTTGACTTATATTAGATAAAGCCCTATATTTGTGATTATCTTTGAAAGGAGTGCGTGCAACCACCTAAAATAACCTAAACTACGCGCATTTTGGTAAAAGATAGCCATCAAACCTTGTCATTTATCTTGGATACCTAAAAGATAAATGGCACCAAACCTAAATTTTCTTTACAAATTTTAACATCTCTAACCTAATGTTAAAACGCAGCTTGCCATTTTTCATGGCAGTTTTGTTGTCGTATGGATGCCAAGAGACCGAAAAAGTTTCTGACGGCATTGGTACAGACCTATATGCTTCTTCTGAATTTGAAGTAACAACCTCTGCTCAAACGTCTTATCCCAAAGGGAAAAAATTGGCAAGGGTTCAGTTTGCAGACGAAAGCGACAAAGATCCATCATTTGTGGATTTTCGAAATCGCTTGTCTGCCGCCATTCAGAAGAAGGATACGCTTTTTATTCGAAATATGATTGCCGATGATGCTTGGGTAGGAAAAGATTCGGAACGAAGCAAAAGGGCTTTCATGGATTATTATTTTGGGCGTTTTTCCAAAACCCATAATGAGGACTTTTGGGAAATTATGACACAGATTTTAAGAGGCGGAGGGAAATTTAAAAATGTCGGCTATGACTCTTATTTTATTGCCCCTTATAGTGCCGTAAATTTGTTGGAATTGCCTGATAATGTGGATCCGTTTATGTGTGTCGCAGCGAATAGACCTAATGTATTGGTGTATGAGCAACCTGATAAGGATAGTCGTGTAATTGATACCTTAGATTATGAGGTCATTACTACGGAATACACCAAAAGTCATGGGAATTGGCTTTTTGTCCATTCCAACCAAGACGGTTTTGTGAATCAGTCAGAGGTAAATTTGCCTGTTTCGTATAGATGTTTTTTTCAAAAGCGTGCGCGAAAATGGTGTATTAAATATTTAGTTCACGGATATTAAGAAAAGGGATAGGTAAAAGTTGATAAGTATCAGTGAACAATTTACAGTAAACAATTATCAGAAGTAAAATTTTGACTATCAAACAAATGCACTTTTGAAATTAGTAACTTATTTTGCTCGCATTACTAAGGGATATTTTAGTATGGAACAAATTTTCAACTATCAGCTATTCCCTATCACCTAAAAAAATATGTTTTGAGTCGTTTAAAGGGGACAAGTGTTGCACAGTGTAGAGGTTGGGGGACCTTTCCTGTGCACCTTGTTTTTTTATGTCCTTTCCTTTTTCTATAAAATATTCAACACAAAAGAAAAGCGATTCCTTCTCAAATCAGAAATAGCCGTATTTAAAATATTTTCGGCATTATTTCCCACCAAATTACTAATCCCCATAGAATAACGAATTTCGGGAATAAAAATTGTTTTTTTCTTCCCAAACCGAAAACCCAAACCAAAATCAGCATTTGCGTAGGTTTTGTTTAATTTAAACCAATCAGCCGAAGGAGTGCTATTTTTTTGCAAATCTTTTACCTGATAGCCTCCTCTAATACCTGTAAGAAAAGCCAAGCCCATCGGTTTTTTGAAATTAGACAGCAACAACTGTATAGGAAACTCAACATTAATCGTAGAAATTTTCACATTTTTTATCTCGCCAGAAGTAAGTTGGGTTTTCAATTCGCCCAAAGCAATGTTAAAAACAGCTTGCGGGCGTAACAAAAACCAAGACGTAATTTTAATATTCACTGGCACTCCAATACTCAATCCCCCCGACTTGAGGGGAGAGAATGCTTGTGCCGCGCTTTTTAAGGTATCTAAATTTGTACTTTTAATTGTTTGAAAAATATTGTAATCAAAACTAAAAGTGCCTCCAAATGCAGACTGCGCAAAAGTTTGAGCTGAAAAGCCCCAAAAAATGGCAAAATAAATTACTACTCTTTTCATATTATATTGGTAAAAAAAATAAAATCCTATAAAAACAAATGCGGAAAAAGTCAAAATTTTCGTGTAGTTGTGCATCACAAACAGAAAAAGTAATGATTTTCTCTGTTTTTCTTTAATCCAGCTACTTCTAGTTTCTAAGCAACAAATTTGCCGCAAAAGATAAGATAACATAAATATCTTGCGCTTAACAAATAGCAAAAAAAGACAAAAACAAGGATTTTCTTACAAGCAAATAACACCTATTTTTTTTATTAAAACATGATAAATCCATAACAAAAGCATTTCACCTGAAAAAAAAATACATTATTGCATAAATTATTACAATTAGATTTACCTAAAAAGCAAAAAGCCTTATCATGGTCTAATATTTGCCACTTAAAATATAGCAGGTTTCTAATTATTAATCTCAAAAATCAATAATTTACTAAAAATCAACAGCTTATATTGATTTTTGGTTTTTGCTAACAAGCAACGAAAATGGAAATATTTATTTATATCAACTAAAAATACATATTAATATATATTTTCTTGAAAGTAAATTACATTTATGGATAAATAATTTTCGTGTTTGGCATACTTTGTGATACGGAAGAGTTGCACAGAGCTTTTTGTATTGATACATTAACATTTAAAAGAAATCAGCGCAAAAACCATTTCAAAAAAATATGAAACAACTAATACTCATATTAGGATTTTTTCTGTCATTGCTTACTTCAAATGTACTCATGGCACAACCCGTTCAAGGTCCGAAAGGTTCATTGAAGGTTGCCGATTTGGAAGAAGTTACGGCAGCAATTCAATCTGAAGATACGGAAAAATTGGTGAAGTTTTTTGCAGAAAACGTAGAATTGCACTTGCTTGAAAAACAAGGAAATTATGCCAAAGGGCAGGCTAAGTTTATTATGAAAGAGTTTTTTGGTCGTAATGCAGCAGGGCAATTTACTATTTCTCAAACAGGCATTATTCATTCAAATTATTATTTTGCGACAGGAGAATATATTTCGGACAAAGGAACATATCAAGTCAATATTTATTTTAAACTTATTGGCAAGAGCATTCAAATTGACCAAATAAAATTTGAAAGACGTAGAGGTTAAGCTAGAATTTAAAAAAATTGTATAAAAAACAGTACATTCTGTATTTTTGCCAATTGTCTTTTAGCAAATAAACGAGATTAACAAGAAAGTTCGGGATTCATCAAGGAGTTCCGAATTTTTTATATAGAACACCATAAAAATGCAACGAGTGTCAGTTTCGGGCAATATCTTGTTGTTGTTCATAAGAAAACGAGGCTCTCTTTTTGGGGAAAGCCTCGTTTTTAGAAACCCTAACTTCGATTATTTTTCAGTTTTAGGAGCTTCTTCTCTGTTTACGCCAGTTGGTTGTTGTTTCTCAACTACTGCAGTTACAGTTTCGCTCGTATTTGCATTTGCGTGGTCGCCTCCTGTGCAAGCTTTTTTCTCAGCATTTGCCATACCTGCACAAGCTTTTGCAGAAGTACCTGCTTTACAACAAGCCGCACCTGGTTTTACAGAAGCCGCAGTAGCCGAAGCACTTTTGCAACAAGCCTTAGGAGCAGCAGCATCGCCAGTGGCAGCAGCAGCTTTGCTACATTGTGCATAAGAAAGCCCCATAGAAAACACAAAAACTAAAGCAAGAGATGTGAATACTTTCATTGTTTGAAAATTAAATGATGAATAGATACCTTCACAAAGGTACACTAATTTTTTTTAAAACACAAAAAATCGTGCCATTCCTTATGCTTACCGTACAGACACTTTGTAAACAACAGACTCTTGTTCTTTTGAGTCAGTGATTGGCAGCACAAATACAATTTCGCACTCGCCTGCTTTTGCCGCTTTAAATTTCCATGTGTGCAAATTCGGCATTCCATCTGCTATCATTTTGCCTTGAAAGGCTTGGTCTAACACCGCCTTTACCGTAGAAACGTCAGAAACTTGTACGAGCCATCTGTCATTTGGGGAAGGGATTTGCAAATCAATACAAAATTCTTCCCCAACTTTTAACACATTGATGGATTTGGCACTTACTGCCTGCATTCCTGTGTGTAAGCGTTGAAAATCTGTAGCTGTTCCTAATAAGCGAATGTTATGAGGTGTTTCGCTGTTGGCAGTTAAACTGCGAGTAGTACTGGTAGTAGCAAGCGTTTTGTCCTGTCCTTGCGCCTGGGTAAAAAACGTACACATCAGCAAAAAGCAACTGATGGGTAAGGAACGAATAATTGACTGCATAAGTAATCGGGAATGAAGAGATAAAATAAATTGAAATATTAGCATTTTCAGAGTTCGGAACTTTCTCAAAAGTTCCGAACTCTGAAAATTATCGCACCCAAACTTTATAAACGATGTCATTGCTTTTGTTCATCCAACTTTTATTCGAAATGGCGTGTAAGCGAATATAACACATACCCTGCCCTTTTGCTTGAAATCTCCAAGATTGTAAGTCTTTCAGTCCACCCCCAATTTCTTCTCCCACAAAATTTTGAGCATCTATAATCTCCACTACTTTTTCATCACTTACCTCAACAATCCATTTTTGGCTATGATTCAAATTTTGAACATCTAAAGTCATTTGATTATCAATGTCAACAATATTGGTTCTATTTAAGCTCAAAGGAAGGCTTTGCGTATGAAATTTTTGAAAGGCTGCGGCTTTTTCAGAAAGCTCAATTTGGGTTTCTGCTTCCAGTTGTGGCATTTTTTCTGTCTTAACGAGCGGGCGACTAGGCTCAAGTAAGCTTTTCGTCATAATTTCCTCGTTTAAACCTACGGTAGTTGCCACAGGTTTAGAAACACCCGTTTTGGTGGTAGAAGTAGTAGGTGTGTTAGAAATTGTAAGAAAATGTTTCAAGTGAGAGATATCTCCCACAATTTTCCCGTCTTGTGTTGTTGCCACAATGTCAAATTTTTGCGTTTCTTTTCCGCCGTTTCTACTAAACTCAAGGTAAGTAACCCCTGCTTCTATCACATCAAACATATAAGTATGATCGCCACTTATCGAATCTTTGCGTTCGCTAATTTGCTGAATAAGTTGAGGATTGCCTATTTTATAAGACCACTCCTTTCCTTTTTTATCTCGCATAACAGCAATAACATGCTCCTCTACTTTAGCAAAAGTAGGTTTGTTGGTGGTAAGAATGACATAATAATCATTTTGAGCAAAGGATGAATGAAAGCCTCCTATCAAAAAGAGGGCTACAAAAAGGTGAAGAATAAAAGAACGATTGTTGAACATGATGTAGGTTTGTTATCTGGTTAATTGTCAATTATTTAATGCGTTTTGCTAGTTTTTTGACATCTGCAATAGAAAAATCCTCGTAACGTAGCGGCTCTGCGCGATAAATGATTTTATTCGTTTCTATGTCTAATGCCATAACTTCATGAAACTTTGGTGTAAAATATAACAAAACGGCTGCTGAATTTTTAGAAACAACTATCTGCTTTGCTTGCTCCCTGCTTGCCATTTGAAAAGGAAAGGGATAAGCACTTGCAAATTGGCTACTATCTTGTAAATTGACGGGTAATTCTTCCTTCACAACCCATAATCGCTTGGTTTTTAGCCAATTTACATTCTTATTTAAACATATCATCAACGGGTAATCAAAATTGTATCTGTCTATTTCTTCTTGATGAAGATATTGCAAATATTGTAATACCCCCCCAATAAGCATTGGGAGTTTGTAAACATAATTAGCCGTATCATCAATATTTTCGAGGTCAACTGACGCGATTTCATCAATCCCGCCAAAATCTGACCATTTTTCACGATTACACATCACAAGTGCAATATCACTATGCGATTGCACCTTAGATTGTTGTAAGTTTTTGACAGCTCTTCTACTTTTATACAACATAGAGTAACCTTCGGCTGGCAATAATTCATTCATTTCACTAAAGCGCACAAATTCATAAGGCGTGACTTTCCACTGTTCTGCAATGATTTTGCGCATCATACGGTTATAACTTGTTTCTTTATCATCTAATACGATTAAGGTAGTAGATTTTTGAAACAAGGGAAACAGTTCATAGCTATAGCGGTTGCCAACTTGTGCTATGGAAATGTGATGTAAGATTGCCCCTAAAAATGCAAGGAAAATAAAATGCTTTTTCACTACTATATAATTAGAAATTAGTAGTTTATGTTGTCATATCCTAATGTGAAAGTAAAGTTATAAAAAAGATTTAAAGATTGCAAATTTACACACAAAAAATATATATAAACAAGCCTTTTACGTGAATAAAATGCGTAATGTTTCTTTCAAAAAAAACAGTTTTTCGTACTTTCTTACATATTCTTGCCTTTTTACGAAGGGATAAAAAAATTAGAACCCTATCAAATCAAATTATAAAGGCACACTTTGCTTCGCATTTTATCCAAACCAACAAATCCTTACAAACAATTCTTTAAGCAATATAGGTGCAATCTCTTTTTATTTTGTACCTTTGTTCTGTCAAAATTGTATTGCTTAACGAGCGAATAGAAAAATATGGCGAGTCAAAACTGGTTTAGTAAAAAGGTAGTGATATTAGGTGCGCCTAGTGTAGGGAAATCCTCTTTAATTGGGAGGTTTGTCTATCAAAAATTTTCAGACTCCTACTTATCCACAATAGGGGTAAAAATTGATAAAAAAACCATCACACAAGGCGATTATACGGTGGATATGATTTTGTGGGAAGTGGCTGGGCAAGAGAAACTGATTCAAAGTTATTTGAAAGGTTGCGAAGCTGTGATTTATGTGATAGATCTTTCTCGCCCCGAAACGTTTGAAAACCTAGCAGCTGTTTGCCATAATTTTACTGCTTTGTTAGAAGACCTACCTTTCTTTTGTGTGGGTAATAAATTAGACTTGGTGACAGAGCAGGAGGCACTTTCTATTCAAAAAGAATATGCGATTGCTTATTTGGCAAGTGCCAAAACGGGAGATACCGTAGAAACGTTATTTTCAGATGTGGCAAAAGCATTGATTGATAAGTATGTAAATAAACCCTAAACCTACCGTTTACTACTTATTTATTTTAAGAAGTTTATAAGCACTAAAACCTCTACTACACTTCTCGTTCTTTCGTTCTTTACATCTTATCAAAGTGCTATATTAAATTTTATCCAAAAGTAAAGATTTTTTTGACAGAATAAATAGTTAAAAGCCTAATAATAAAGCTATTATGTATTAATGCGTTAGGAAATAGAAGTAAATCTATTGCCTATCCCCTAAATTATCCCTAATATTGCGCTTCAAAAATTATCAGGACTTAATTTATCGCTTATCGTTTTTTTTATGAGCATATTAGTTAATAAAAATTCAAAAGTCATTGTTCAAGGTTTCACTGGCAAGGAAGGTTCTTTTCATGCCGAGCAAATGATTGCTTATGGAACACAAGTTGTAGGCGGAGTTACTCCCAACAAAGGCGGGCAAAGCCATCTTGAGCGTCCCGTTTTTAATACAGTAAAAGACGCAGTTTCGGCTACAGGCGCAAATGTTTCTATCATTTTTGTTCCCCCAGCTTTTGCCGCAGACTCTATCATGGAAGCTGCTGACGCTGGCGTTCCACTTATTGTAGCAATTACAGAAGGGATTCCCATTAATGACATGATTTATGTGAAAGAATACATTCGTGATAGAAATGTGCGTTTGATTGGACCAAACTGTCCCGGACTAATTACTCCTGGCGAATGTAAAGTGGGAATTATGCCCGGCTTTATCCACAATCCCGGTAGAATTGGTATCATCAGTCGCTCAGGCACTTTGACATACGAAGCTGTAAACCAAATCACACAACTTGGATTAGGACAATCTACGGCAGTAGGAATTGGTGGTGACCCCGTAAATGGTTCTTCTCATTTGGATATTATGCGCCTTTTCAATGAAGACCCCGACACCGATGGTATTATTATGATGGGTGAAATTGGTGGAAATAACGAAGAGATTTGCGCTGAGTGGGTAAGAGATAATGTAAAAAAACCTGTAGTAGGTTTCATCGCAGGTCGTACAGCTCCCGCAGGTCGCCGTATGGGGCACGCTGGCGCGATTGTGGCAGGCGGAAAAGGAACAGCAGCCGAAAAAATGCGCGTGATGGAGGCTTGTGGAATTTCGGTAGTAGATTCGCCTGCAAATATCGGTATCACCATGGTAAATGCACTTAAAGCCCACGGGTTGATGTAAATGATTAGTATTATCATTCCTGCATATAATGAAGCCGCCTCGATTGCAAAAGTCGTGGCGGCTATTCCTTTGGCGCAGGTGCAAGAAATTATCGTAGTCAATAATGGCTCGACTGATGATACCGTAAAAAATGCCCAAAATGCAGGAGCTACTGTATTAACCGAAAACAGGAAGGGCTACGGCTATGCTTGTCTAACAGGCATAGAACATCTTGCCCAACGACCTCCACAAATTGTTGTCTTTTTAGATGGCGATTTTTCTGATTATCCCGAAGAGCTGCCAAAGGTTATTGCACCTATTTTAGTAGAAAATTATGACATGGTGATAGGTTCGCGGGTCTTGGGCAAAAGGGAAAGCGGTTCGCTCATGCCGCAGCAAATTTTTGGAAATTGGCTGGCAACTACGCTCATTCGTTGGATATATGGTATTACTTTCACAGATTTAGGTCCTTTTCGCGCCATTCGTTACGAAAAATTACTTGCCCTCAATATGCAAGACAAAACCTACGGATGGACAGTAGAAATGCAAGTAAAAGCTGCCAAACAAGGTTTTCGTTGTACCGAAGTTCCTGTGAATTATCGCGTAAGAATCGGAATTTCAAAAGTATCTGGCACATTAAAAGGGACTGTTTTGGCAGGATATAAGATTTTAGGGACAATTTTTACCTTGTGGTTCAAATAAAAAGAAAGAGGAGTATGTTTTTTATAAACACAATCCTCTTTCTTTGCAATTATAAGTTATTTACGAATTAAGCACTCAGCAAGAATTAGTTTATGGCAACACTTTAGATTAAAATCTTGATAATAAACAAATTAACGCAATTTTCCATTCTCAATTATTAATTATCCATTATTTAGCTTTCGCTTTTCAACAATTCCACAAACTCAAACACATCGCTAAAACTGTTATACAAAGGCACAGGCGCAACACGAATTACATCAGGCTCACGCCAATCGCAGATCACTCCTTTTGCGCTAATTTTTTCAAATAAAGCCTTGCCATTTCTCAAGGTTCTAATCGAAAGTTGGCAACCTCTTTCTGTGGGATCTTTGGGCGTAATGATTTCAACAGGAAGCGTTTCAGGAAGTTGGCTTAACAAATATTCCAAAAACCCTGTTAATTGCAGGCTTTTCGCCTTTAATTTTTCCATTCCCACCGAATCAAAAATTTCCATCGAAGCGCGCAAAGCTGCCATCGTAAAAACAGGCGCATTACTCAACTGCCAACCTTCTGCCGTAGGAATCGGGTCAAAAACATGGCGCATTTGAAAGCGCGTAACTTTATCATGTCCCCACCAACCTGCAAAACGCGGAATATCAGGGTTTTTCACGTGCTTTTCGTGAATAAAACAACCACCCACTGCGCCAGGACCTGCGTTCAAATATTTGTAACTACACCAAGCGGCAAAATCCACCTGCCAATCATGTAGTTTCAACACCAAATTGCCCGTAGCGTGCGCCAAATCCCAACCAATAAAAATATTTTTCTCGTGCGCTTTTTGAGTAATCGTTTCTATATCAAATGCTTGCCCTGTATAATAATTTACCCCACCTAATAAAACCAAGGCAATTTCCTCGCCTTCTGTTTCTAAATAAGTCAAAATATCTTCCGTTCTTAGCAAAGTTTCTCCCTCTCTTGGCGCAAAGCGAATCAATGCCTTTTCGGGGTCATAACCATGAAAACGAATTTGCGACAAAACCGCATGATAATCTGAAGGGAATGCGTCAGATTCAATCAGAATTTTGTATTTTTGGGCAGTTGGGCGATAAAAAGACACCATCAAAAAGTGTAAATTTGCGGTAAGCGAGTTCATTACCACGACTTCTGAAGGTAAAGCCCCCACCAATTTTGCAGTACTTTCTGCCAAAAATTCATGATAAGGCAACCAAGGATTTCGTGCATGTAAATGCCCCTCTACCCCCATTTTTGCCCAGTCTTCCAACTCCGTTTCAATGTAACGCTTCACACTTTTTGGCTGGCAGCCCAAAGAGTTGCCACATAGATAGATATATGGTTTGCCATTGTCTTGAAGCGGCAAATGAAACAAATCGCGTATTTCTCGCAATTCATCAGCAGCATCGAGTTGCGCTGCAAATTCGGCATTATTTTGGTACATTTTGACTGAAAATTAAGATGAAATCGAATTTTGCTGCGAATTTGAGGTTTTTTTATGGAATTTGGTAGAAAAACTTATCAAATAATTTGTGTATTCCATTTACACAACCTTATTTTGCGGAGGGTAATCAAGGCAAAACCGTAAAATTGGTAATTTTCATGTTTTTTTATGGGAAAATGATGCTTATTTTTGCACATTCTTTGTTTACAATTGTTCACTAGGTAATTTTTTTATGAAAAAAATAGTATTGTCCTTCGTTGCACTTTTCTGTGCATTTTCTTATGTTGCATTTGCGCAGCCAAATGCGGGTCCCGCGCCAGTTATCGCTCCCGAACCATTGTTGAACGATATGCAGCTTGAGCGCGAAAAATGGTACTATAGCTTGGAGGAAGCAATGGCTGACCCAGGAAAAGTATATAAGCTTTGTCTAAAAGACAAAAATTTGACGCAAGTTCCGAAAGAAGTATTTTACTTTACGAATTTGCAAGTATTGAATTTGAGCGAAAATAAAATCAAAGCTTTACCTGCCGAGCTTGGGCATTTGAAAAATTTGCAAGTATTGAATATTTACGACAATAAAGTAAAAATGCTCCCACCAGAAATGCAAGAGCTTACCAATATTACAGATTTGTATCTTTCTCAAAATCGTTT
>JBJXHA010000142.1:0-10297 GCA_046160275.1 Bacteroidia bacterium
GGCAACGGAAATGAATTATATTGATGCAACGGCTTGGGAAACGATTCAAAATTGGCAAAAAAATCCCAGTGAATGGGGGAGATAAAAATAAGCAAAGTCGGCAAAAGAATTACTTCTGCCGACTTTACTTATTTTTATACAATTAGCGCATCTCCAACTGCTGCTTTATATAATCATCATTTCCGCGCCCAAGTTCTTTCAAAATCTTGATATGAGAGCGAATTGCCGACCAAAAGCTAGGGTATTGGCGATAATAAAGGCCAAATTCTTCGGCAGTTTGTTTGACGATGGGATAAACATCGTGGTAATGAATATGGCAAATTTTGGGGTAAATATGATGAATGACATGAATGTTAATGCTACCTACCATCCAATTCAAAAAGGGGTTTTCGCTGCCAAAATCGCAGGTAGTTTTTACCACATGAACCGCCCATGCATCATTAATATTTCCATTCTCATCAACCTCTGGATAATGCGCATCTTCGGTTAAGTGTCCACATTGAAACACAAAACTTAAAGTTAAGCCCAACAAAAAATGCACAAACACGAAGGTCAATAAAATTTTCCACAACGGAATTTCCAACACCATATAAGGAATAATTACCACATAAAGGAAATAGAACATTTTGAAAAATAGCATTTTCACGATCTCCATGGCAGGAATTTTTCTCCCATTTTTAATCGCCTTCCAACCCAATTGAAAATCCTTAAAGGTTGCATAATTAAAGGTAACTAAGCCATATAGCAAAGGTGCGTAGAGGTGTTGATATTTGAAAAAAGGCAATAATCTGTCTTGTGGCGAAAAACGCAACACGCCAAAACCATTGATATTATTGTCAACTTCCAATACATTTATATAGGTGTGATGCTCTTCGTTATGCGAAACGCGCCACAAATAAGAGTTCACCCCAATCAAATCTAGTGAAAGCGAATACAATTCATTCACTGTTCGGCTTTTAGAAATTGCGTAGTGATTCGCATCATGTGAGATGTTAAAGGCGATAAACAAATGCGTAAAACCATGCAAAACCGCCACTAACAGTTGTTGATAGCCACTCATTTCCTTGCCTGCCAATATCAATAGAAGATAGGTTCCTAACCAACTCAAAAGCCAAAACCAAACTTTCACCCACATAGCAGTATTGGCGTGTTGATTATTCGGCAATTTGTCGAAATGCGCACTAAGGCGCGTCTTTAAAACTTCAATAAATTTCTTATTAGAAGCATTGTTAAAGCGAATTTTCATTTTCTGAAGCTAATTTAAAACTGCTGCAATGTTACGTATTTTTTGGCGTAATTTCACATTAATTTCCTAAATTTGCCCTAAAATTAACGAAATAAGAATCGCTACTTTATCGGAACATTTCCTTTCAATATCAACATCATGCAAGCAAATAAAGATGTAATGGGCTTTTTGAATGAAATTCAACTCCATTATCCACAAGCGATTTCTTTTGCTTCGGGCAGGCCACCGCAGCAGTTTTTTGAGGCAGAAACGCCCAATATAGCCTTAGAACATTTTAAAAAGTACTTACATGAAAAAGGTTATACAGATGATGAGGTGGCTAGGGAATTGTTTCAATATAATCGAACCAAAGGATTTATCTTAGATTTATTGCCGCCTTTTTTAGAAAAGAATGAGCAAATTATCGCCCAAACTACTGAAATTATGCTAACGGTAGGGGCGCAAGAGGCGATGACTTTGCTTGCGCTTGGCTTTTTTGCGGAAAATGAGGTATTATTAATGGAAAACCCCGCTTATATTGGCATGTATGAAATTGCCAAATTAGCAAAGGTCGAAATTGTAGGCGTTTCTCTAACGGATTCGGGAATAGATTTGGAGGAATTACAAGAAAAAATTGTGGCAATCCGTGCAAAAGGAAAAAAAGTGAAAGCACTTTACACCATTCCTGATTTCCAAAATCCAACGGGGACACAAATGCCCTTAGAAAACCGTTTGCATTTGCTCAAATTGGCAGAGGAACTGGATTTTTTCTTGATAGAGGACAATGCCTACAACCAATTTTATTATGAAAAAGAGGCTAAACTTCCCACACTCAAAGCCTTAGATACAAAGGGGCGCGTAATTTATATCGGTTCTTTTTCAAAACAACTGTACCCTTCCTTGCGCCTCGCGGTAGTCGTAGCAGCGCAAAACATTGTTGAACGGCTTACTTTTGTCAAGGGTTATACTACGGTAAATACGCCTGCACATACCCAAGCAATCTTAGGCGGCTTGTTATTACAACATGATTTTGATTTTTCAACCTTACTCGAAGCTAAAAGAAATTACTTAGCACAATGCAGAAACGAATTATTGAAACAATTAGGAATTTATTTTAATGACCAATCAATTACTTGGAATATTCCCAAAGGCGGCTTTTTCTTGGTAATGACCTTGCCTGTTGTGATAAATGAAGAAGGCCTAAGGGAAGCAGCCAAAGAATACGGCGTTATTTTTTCGCCCATGTCTTATTTTTACCTCGAACCCAACGCAATAGGCAGCCGACAACTGCGTCTTGCTTTTAGCAATTTGGAGATAAGCCAAATCAAAGAAGGGGTGCAACGGTTGGCGAAGTTTGTGTGTAACTATCTTTCTGCAAAGGAGGAAAATATTCCCAATTAAGTACAAGCCAGTGTTTACTTTTCCTTCCTTCTCAAGAACAGAAAGAATTTGCGTAAAGTTTGTTTATCTCTTGAAAAACCTTATTTTTGCAGAACAAAACGGGAACAAAAACTTCACTTTATTTATACAAACTTAAATCATCAAGCCTATGCCTATTCAAATGGTACAAGACGAAGAACCACAATTTGACGACCGTGACAGGGGTGGTCAAGGTGGTGGTGGCGGCGGTAGTGGCTGCCTTTTTATGTTGTTACCGCTATTTTTTCAGTTGTTTCGCCGCAATCCCACAGTAGCCATTGGCTTGGTAGTGGTGGTTTTGGTGGCGGGTTATTGTTTTAACCCTAGCGACATGAGTTCTAGCGGAGATGACACAGAAGTCGTTGACAATCAACAACATTCAAGAGGGAGAGGTTGCGACTTAAAACAAGAAGAGTTTGACAAAGCCAGCGTTTTTGCTGCCTTAGCGCCAGGTAAAAATGCTGTACCTGACCGTGTTTCTTTGGAGCAATATTGCCCCAAACGTAAAAACCAAGGAATGCAAGGCTCTTGCGTGGCATGGTCATGTTCTTATGGCGCACGTACCATTTTGCAAGCGATTTCTTCGGGGCAAGACCCGAATCGTTTGGCATTTAGCCCCGCCTTCATGTATAATCAAATTGGCTTGCAAGGCTGTCAAGGAGCTTATCTTAATGAAGCGATGGACTTGCTCACAAAAATGGGCGCAGTGCCTTTTGACGCTTTCCCTTATGATGAAAATGATTGTTCGCGCGAGCCTAGTACGCAACTCAAAAGAGAAGCAGGACAATTCAAGATGAGAGGCCATAACCGCCTTACCAAAGGGGCAAGCAATTACTCCATTGACTTTGACGCTATCAAACATAACCTTGCACAAGGGGGACCAGTAGCTATCGGTATGATGGTAGGAGGTACTTTTATGGAAGGAATGTTTGGCAAAAAAGTGTGGCATCCTACGCGTGGCGATTATGGGCAACGTGGTTTTGGTGGTCATGCGATGTGTATCATTGGGTATGATGACAACCTTGAAGGAGGTGCTTTCCAAATCATGAACTCTTGGGGACCTGAGTGGGGCATCAATGGAATTGGCTGGGTGACATACGAAGACTTTAAAAAATTTGGGAAAGAAGCCTACGGATTAGACCCTATGCCCAAAATGAATGTGGACAAGTCTAAATTTGCGGCAAAAATTGGCTTAGTTACCAACAATGACCGCGAGTATATTCCCCTCAAAGCCAATGGAAATACCTTTTCTTCTGCCTCTATCAAAAAAGGTACGAAGTTTAAAATGGAAATTACCAATTCTATCGAATGTCATATCTATGTGTTTGGCTTGGATTACGACAAAAGCAATAAAGCTTACTCCAAAGTTTTATTCCCTTATACACCCAAACATTCGGCTTTCTGTGGAATCTTAGGCACACGCCTTTTCCCAAGCGATTATTCGATGATGGCAGATGATATTGGAAATCAAGATTATATGGCAGTTGTTATCACCAAAGAACCGATAGACTATAACGCTTTGAATGATAAAATCAATAAAAGCAGTGGCAGCGATTATCGTGCGCAAGTGATGGCAGCACTCGGCAATCAAGACCTAGAAACGGTGCAGTTCAAAGGGGGGCAAACCGTTGATTTTTCAACAGATGCCAAAGGCAAAAATGCAGTTGCCATGATTATCGAGGTAAATAAACAGTAAATAAATGAAAGTTGAGAAGTGAGAAGGAATAAGAAAGAGAAAAATGTATATTCTGCGTTTCCTATATCCATGCAATCATATACTATATTTCTTCTAGCCCAACGAAAATTTCGTTGGGCTAGCTTTTTTAGTTTGACTGACATATTTTATACAATCTTATTGCCTTTTTTACGAATATTTATTTTATTTGCACGAATATTCCAATTATATAATTAAATCAAACGACTTAAGATGAGAAGGTTACTCACATTTACTGTTTTTACACTGTTTTTTACAGTAGGTATTTCGTATTTGCAGGCACAGAGCAAATATACGAAAGCGCAAATGAGAAAGAATCCTGTTTGGATTCAGATGATGCAAGATCCAAATGCCAATTTTTATGAAACGGTTGAGGCATTTCAGGTTTTTTGGAAAGGAAAAGAACTGCCAAAAGAGGCTTGGGAAAGCCATGAGGGAGATAATTTTGAGAAAGAATTAGGTTTAGAGGAGGAAGAGGATAAGAGAGAACGCGAAAAAGAACGCGAGCGAGAAAAGCGTGAAGGCAAATCGGTGGAGTATATGTTTGAGGTAAAGCAATTTAGAGGCTGGTACACTGACACTAAACCATGGGTGCAAGAAGATGGACACATTTTAACGGAGGCAGAAAGACAAGCAATCATAGACAAGCAGCAAGCAGAGTTAAAAGAAGTTGAGCGCAAAAATGGCAAAAAATAATACTAGGTAATACGAACAAAATAAGTTACCAATTTCAAAAATATATTTACTTGCTAATCAAGGTTCTATTTCTGGCAACTGTTTCCTGTTAATTGTTTACTGATACTAGTTTCTTATTACCTTATTTCATTCTCACAAATTATGTTAAAAAAATTATTTTATATATCTCTTTTAAGTTTAGTCCCAACTTTGGGCATTGCGCAATTAGCTAACTGGAATAACAATAGTTTGACGGCATTTCCAGTGAATAGCTCTGGGCAAATCAATGGATTTTGCCGAATTACGCAGTTGAAGTTTCACCCCACAGATGCCAATAAAATGTACACAGTTACCTCTCAAGGTGGCTTGTTTACAACGGTTGATGGGGGAAATAATTGGACGGTAGCACAAGGCACAGAAACGATTACCTCTAACTGTGCTTCTATTTGTGTGGATAGAACCAACGAGCAAATCATGTATTTGGGAACAGGCGACCCTAATTATTATTCCAATGGGACAGGTGTGTATAAGTCGATCAATGGAGGGGTTTCCTTCACACAAACTACCCTTACCAACTGCCTTGCAGATGAAATATTGCAACATCCCATTGATGCAAATACGCTGGTAACTGCCACAAACAAAGGGATTTATAGATCAACAGATGCAGGGGCAACTTGGACACTCAAAACGGCAAATAATATCACTTTTACGGATTTAAAACAGAACGCGGCTACCAATTCCTTGATTTTATATGCTTGTACCAATGAAAATACGCCACGTTTTTATCGCTCTACCGATTTTGGAGATACTTGGACACAAATAACCAGTGGCATTATTGCAGCAACTGCGAATATTCAAGGTGGTTCGAGAATTGCAGTTACACCTGCCGACCCTAATGTAGTCTATTTTGAGGTAATTGGTGGAGGCGGAATTATCCTAAAATCAAATGATGGGGGCTTAAATTTCCATACAAAAAAAGCGGAAGGCGCGCCCTATCTTACTTTTTATGATGGACTTACTTCTGCTGACCCTGGGCAAGGCAATTACAACGCTTGTTTGACAGTGGATAGAAATGACCCTTCTAAATTATGGTTGCAATCGCATTCTACCAGTTATTCTAGCGACAGTGGCGCGACTTGGACGCGCCTTACGCATTGGGCAAGTATCATTCACACAGATATGCATTGGATTGGACAAAGCCCGCATGATATAACAAAATTATATGGCACAAACGATGGTGGAGTTTGGCTCAGTACTGATGGCGGAAATACTTGGACTCCCAAAAGCAATGGTTTGTATGCTTATGAAATTGCAAATGGAGCAGGAAAAAGCAGCAAAACGAACCGCGATTATATTATTATTGGTACGCAGGACAATGGAAAAGTGTATCGTGATGGAACAGGTTGGTACACTATCGGTGGAGGAGATGATTATGAGGTAAAAGAATTTGATTATTTGCCAAATGGAGGATATTTTTACAATAAAGATGCAAATACGCGCCGCAAAACTACCTCTGGTGGAAATGTTACTTATGGTTTACCTGTGGCAAGTTGGCAAGCAATCGCCTTTAATCGTACCAACCCAGATTTAGGATTTGTGGGAAATATGGAAATTTATCGCACGACCACCCTTTCGAATGGTACGCCTGTTTGGACGCAGATTTCTAGCATCAATAAAACCATTATGGCGATTCATTCTAGCATTGCCGACCCGAATTATTTGTATGTTATTACGAATGACGCAAAAATTTACGTTTCTACCAATGCCTTAGCTGCTACCCCTACCTTTACGATGTATTCTTTACTTAATGCAACAAACAGTATTGCTTCGATTGCGGCAATTTGTAATAACCCAAGTACTGTGTATATTTCTACGAATAACAAAGTATATGTTTCGACTAATGCAGGTTCAACTTGGACAAATATTACCTATAATTTACCTAGCGTAAATCACCGCAGAATCTTGGCAGAGGAATATGGCGGAACTGAAGAATTGGTATTTATTGCCACAAATAACGCAGTATATTATAAAAAGGCAGGGCAGACCACTTGGACAAATTATAGTACAAACCTCCCTGCACGCAAAGCTCCTACCGATTTTTCGATGTATGACGATGGTACTTCTCAAGCCCTCATCCGTTATGCAAGTTATGGTAGGGCAATTTGGGAAACGCCCTTTGATAATTTAAGGGCGGTAACGGCTGTGATGAAAGTGAGCAAGGCGCATATTTGTGAAGGAAATACCGTTCAATTTACCGATGTTTCTTTAGGAAGCGTTACTTCTTGGTCTTGGACTTTTGCAGGTGGTTCTCCCGCTACTTCTACTAGCCAAAATCCTAGCGTTACGTATGCTACTTCGGGCTTATATGATGTAACGCTTACTGTTTCTAATGGAATAACCACAAATACAATTACCAAAACTCAATACATTCGTGTTGGAGGCAAGCAAGTTCCTATTACAGAAGGATTTGAAACTATTTCTGCTTTTCCTATCAACGATTGGGCTTTGTATGATGATGGAAACAATGGGCATAACTGGGAAACGTATGAAGGAACGGGAGCTTATGGTACAAGTAATAAATGTATCAGAATGTATAATTATTTTACAAATCCAAATGGTAAAAAAGATGAAATTCGATCGCCTTATATAGACTTGCGTAGTTACCAAAATGTTACGCTTACCTTTGATGTAGCTTACGCTCGAAATTTGTATTATAATTTATCAAGCGATACATTGGTCGTGTTGATTTCTACGGATTGTGGCACTACTTGGGCTCCTGTTTATACAAAAGCTTCATCTACTTTGGCTACGGCTCCCAATTCAGGGGATTTTGTACCTACCACAACACAATGGCGTGCCGAAACGATAGACTTAAGTGCTTATTCAGGGCAAAATTGTCAAATCTCCTTCCAAAATCGCTTTGGGGTAGGAGTAGGAAATAATATTTACCTTGATAACATTCAGGTAAATGCTGCCGTTGTGAGTTTTGTAGGGAATAATCGCAATCTTTGTGCGGGTGCTTCTACTTCGATAGGGACTACAAGTCTTGCAGGCGTTACTTATTCTTGGTCGCCTGCTACGGGGCTAAGTAATGCCAGTGTTAGTAATCCAACGGCAACGCCTAATAGCACAACTACTTATTACTTAACAGGAACGCATCCTTATTCTGGCATGGTGAACACCGTTCCCGTTACTATCACTACTATTCCAAATATAACGGTTTCGCCTAGTGCTACTTCTATTTGTTCGGGGCAAACCATTGACCTAACGGGAGCTACTACTACGGTTATCCCTAGCATTTTAGTAAGTGAAAACTTTAATGCTGCCACAAATAACTGGACAAGCACCAATACTTCTACAAGTGGAAACATTGCCAACGCAGCTTGGATACTTCGCCCAAATGGTTATAGCTATAATTTTACTTGGAATAGCAATGATAATTCGCAATTTTACCTAAGTAATAGTGATGCACAAGGAAGTGGCAGTACAACACGCACGACTTTGGTTTCGCCTGCCCTTGATACAAGATGGTATTCAAGCCTTAGCCTTGATTTTTATCACTATTATAGAAGATATAATGCATCAGATTCGGCTGCGATTGAGGTTTCTACCAATGGCACAACCTGGACTACGGTTATGAATTATACTGTCACACAAGGTTCGGCTGCTGCTTTTGTACATCCTACGATTTCGCTTAATGCTTATGTCGGTCATGCTACTCTGTATATTCGCTTTAGATATAAATCAGTTTGGGGGTATTATTGGGGCATTGACAATGTAACTGTTACAGGTACGCCTTTAAACATTGCCTATAACTGGACTTCTACACCTGCGGGATTTACTTCTACACAGCAAAGCCCAACCAATGTAACGCCTACTGATGGTATTGTGTATCAACTCAGTGCAAATGTTGCAGGTTGCACAACACAAGTTAGCACAACTCCTATTTCAGTATTCACGCCTGCATTTGTAGGGCTAAATACAAGTTATTGCACCAACCAAACTACTATTACTTTAAATGCAACTCCTTCAGGTGGAACTTTTATGGTAAATGGCTCTCCATCAACGACCTTTAATCCTGCCACAGCTCCAAGCTCTAACACAATTGCCTATACCTATAACAATGGCTGCGCTGGTACATTGAGCCAAAATGTTGCTGTAAATGCACATTCTGCGGTAACACTTGACCAATATGGCGGTATTATGGGTGGTTCTGGAATTACTACTTTAACACAGGCTTGTGTGGGTAGCCCAATTGCGTTGGTTGCGAGTACAAGTGGACCTAACGTAACCAATTATCAATGGCAAAGAAATGGTGTCGACTTGCCAGGTCAAATGAATGATAGTTTAATTCTCTCATCGGGTTGGGGGGTATATCGTGTGAGAGTTACGAATGTAAATGCTTGTATAACAAATGCGGATACCTTTTCGATTAGTTTTAGGTCTTTGCCTAATGCACAAGCAGGAACAGATAAAAACATTTGTACGGGAAATAGTGTAACACTCGGCGCAGCAAATAACGCAAGTTATTCCTATTCTTGGTTTCCTACTACGGGGTTGTCGAATCCTACTATTTCTAATCCTGTTGCTACGCCTGCAAATACCAATACTACTTATACAGTTACGGTATCTCAAACAGTGCCTAATGCTGGGGGATTGGTTTGTACGAAGACAGATGCAGTAGATGTAACCTTACTCCCCTTACCTACTGCGCCTACGGTTGCGGTTTCTGCCCCTGCTAGTTTGGTAGGTAATGCTATGCCCATTCTTTGCGAAGGTAGCGGTAGCATTAGTTTATTGGCGAGTAATACTGCTGGCGCAAGTGCTTTGCAATGGTTAAAAAATGGTACGCAAGTAAGTCTAACCACAAATTTAACTGCTCCACTTAACATTTCTAATACAGCAGGTGTTTCCGCAAGTTACACGGCAAGAATAAAAGGCGCAAATAATTGTTATTCTTTGCCCTCTAATGTAATTTCTGCCACGATTAACACTGCTGCGCAGCCTACTATCACACCTGCGGGTACGAATAATATCATTTTATTGTGCTTTGGAGGAGGAACTTCTGCTTCGCAAGTATTAACGGCAAGCGTGGCGAGCGGTACACCTACTTATGCTTGGTATCAAACAGGAAATGCTACTTCCGTAGGGAGTGGTGCTGTTTATACTGCAAACATTAATAATACCACTACGAGCAAAACCTTTAATGTAAAGGCTTCCTACACAAATGGTTGTATCAGAACTTCGGTAAATAAAGTGGTGCG
>JBJXHA010000143.1:0-13860 GCA_046160275.1 Bacteroidia bacterium
ATTTGCATGAAAAAAAGAATTTTCCTCGCACCCATGAATTGGGGTTTAGGACACGCCACTCGTTGTATTCCCTTGATAAATAGCTTATTACAAAAGGGTTGTGAAGTCGTTTTGGGAGGCGAAGGCGAGTCGCTCACTTTATTAACGCGGCATTTTCCTGAGTTATCGGCGATAGAATTGCCTGCTTATCACATTCGATATGCAGAAAAAGGCAGTCAGGTGTTAGCCTTGTTAAAACAAGTTCCTTATTTGCTCAAAACTTTTAACCAAGAGCAAGCCTATTTGCAAAAATTAATCTCCCAATTTCAATTTGATGCCGTAATTTCGGACAATCGCTATGGCTTACATAGCGACAAAGTGCCGACTGTTTTTATGACGCATCAAATTGCCCCGATTGCCCCCCTGCGAAGGCTGGTGTATCATTTGCATTGCCAATACATGAAACGCTTTATGTTCCGATGGATTCCTGATTTTCCTTCGGATTCGCCTCATACCCTTTCGGCAAGCCTTTCGCATCGTTTTCCACTTCCTTCCAACACCTATTTCTTGGGCGCACTTTCTCAATTTGAAGAAAAAAGCGAAACGAACAAGCTCCTTCTTTCAAATTTACTCCCAGAAAAAATAGACATTGTGGTTGTACTTTCGGGTCCTGAGCCGCAGCGTTCTTTATTTGCCGAGCAAATAAAATCACAAGCAAACCTTATAAGTCATCGAAATATTTTGTTGATTGCAGGAAAAACGCAAGAAGAGGTGCAATATCAAGAAAACAACCTCACCTATTTTTCTCATTTACAAAAGGTTGATTTGCAATATGTTCTCTCTCATGCGAAGCTTGTCATTGCGAGAAGTGGTTATAGCTCGCTAATGGATTTTGCAAGTTTGGGGTTAAAAAACGTGTATTTTGTGCCTACTACGGGACAAACCGAGCAAGAACATTTGGCAGAGGTTTTGGCAGAAAAAAACATTGCTCCTTTTGCATTTCAAAAAAACTTTTCTATCTTGGCAGTAACAAAAGAAAAGACGCATTACACAGGATTTTCCACCTTTCAGACCGCCCCCGAATTGCGCGAACTTGCCTTTTCGCATTTGTGGGCAGCGATGAACGAAAATTCAAAATAAAAAACTATCTTTGTTGCTTGTAACTCACAGAACGAAATTATTTACCAATATGCCACTTACCTATAATAATTATAGCATTGATGCCGAAATAGGCAATGCAAACCGAGAAATGTGGGAAAATGATTTGTCCTTCGTGGCAAATGAGGAAGTAAAAGTCTATTCAAGGGACTGGACTGTGCAAACGATTTGCGACCAAATCATTCAAGGAAATATTGATTTAAACCCTAAATTTCAAAGAAGAAATGCTTGGAATGATGCGCGCAGAAGCCTTTTGATTGAATCACTAGTGCTAGATTTGCCTGTTCCTGAAATTGTTTTGGCTGCAAATAATGAAGAAAAGGGTAAATTTATTGTGTTAGATGGCAAGCAACGTTTGCTTACTTTGTTAGGTTTTATTCAACCCGAAACTACAAATTATTGGGATAAACCTATTTTGACAAGTCTGCCGATTAAGCAAAATTTGAATGGAATGAGTTACGAAGATTTGTTGCATGATGAAAATTTTAGGGCGGAGAAAAGAAAATTTGACAATGCGAGCATTCGTTGTACGGTCATTTTTGGGCATCGCTCCGAAGATTTACTTTACCAAATTTTTTATAGATTGAACGCTAATGCAGTTCCGCTTTCTAGCCATGAATTACGTCAATCGTTGAGAAAAGGGCATTTTTCTGACTATTTAATTGAGATTACGAATGACATTGAGCATTTACAACCCATTCATCATGTATTAGGTTTAGACGAGCCTGACAAACGTTTATTAGATGCAGAAATCATTTTGAAATTCATTGCTTTTCGCTTATTTTCTAAAGAATATACTGGCAATTTGAAGCTTTTTTTAGATAATGCAATGCGTAAAATCAACCTAGAATGGAATCAATATGAAGAAAGTGTAAACAACGAATATCGTATTTTTAACTTAGCAATTGAAAGATTAAAGGGTATTTTTGGGGACTTTCGGCAAATTGGGCGGTGGCTGAAAAGTGATACTTTTAATCGTAACTTATTTGACGTGAAGGTTTTATATTTCTCTATTATTCCTGAAAGTAATTTTGAGTCTCACAAAAATGATTTCCTAGCAGCCTATCGTTTCTTAGCCAAACAGGAAACATTTATAAGTACACTACAAGCGGGAACTACTTCCAAAAAAAATTATGAAAGCCGCTTCACTGTGTTTGAGCAAATGATAAACAAGGTGTTCCATACGCATTTTCATGCACAATATTTTAACTTAACAGAAAAATGACAAGCATTGAAAATATTTATAACACCTTTAAACAACAAGCAGAGAGCTTAAAGGAACTATTTATTGATAGTTTGCCAAGTGCTGCTACGCTTCTTCCTATTGATTCAGAACAGACCTATATCAAGGCATTCATTGTGTTATTTCATGCTTGTCTGGAAGATTTTTTTGAGCAAATTTCGCTGGAACTTATTCGTGTTTTTAAGAAAAAATATGAAGAAAAGAATTTTGTTAACCCAAATGACACAGGTAATGTGACACAACTGAATGAGAAAATAAAGTCACAACTTGAAACATATTTGATGATAGTGAGTTTTGCCGCACATCATGGCAGCAAAAAATTGGGAGAAGATTTTAAGGACCTGCAAAGTATTACGTACATTCCCAAAGAAAAGATTGAACCAATTGATTTATCTGCCATCAAAACTACTGCTGAATACGTTTCAAATTTGCTTACACACGCAAACACAGTGTTAACTAAAAAATTTGCGGAAGACAATCATGGAGCTTCGCTACCTTATATGACTGAAATGCTCACAGCAGTAGGAATTGATGTAAACAAAAATTTAACCTTACAAAACGCATTGAGGTTAGTTGCTTATTATCGAGGAGATTATGCGCATAAAGGCGTTACATCAAGAATTGACACACTGTTAGATAAAACAACCGCCGAAACACATTATGACGATTGTATGTTGTTGTGTGAGGATATTTACGAAAAAGCAATACGCAAAATCTAAATATCATAAGTAACAGTTAACAATTAACAGTTATTATTTCGGAAAGCTCAATACAAGCAGCAAACAGACTTACTATATTGATTGTTAGGCTTTTATATCAAAATAATAACATAAACTAATTATTACCGAATACTTAATGTTTTAAAAAAGCCCATTTTCCATCTCTCATTTTTGTTTTATTGTATTTATGAAATTAATCGCAAAAAACTTAGTCAAAAAATATAAGCAACGTGCTGTTGTAAATGATGTATCTTTGGAAGTAAATCAAGGGGAAATCGTGGGCTTATTGGGTCCGAATGGGGCAGGGAAAACGACCTCTTTTTACATGATTGTGGGCTTAATTCGCCCCTTTTCGGGAAACATTTATTTGGAAGACAAAGAAATTACCAAACTTCCGATGTATAAGCGTGGGCAGTTAGGGATTGGTTATTTGGCACAAGAATCTTCTGTTTTTCGAGAAATGTCGGTGGAGGACAACATTATGTCGGTGCTAGAAATGGCGACTCCTTTAACAGCCAAAGAAAGACGCGACAAAACCGAGCGTTTGATTGAGGAATTTAGCTTGGGGCATGTGCGAAAAAATAAGGGGAAATTGTTGTCGGGAGGAGAAAGAAGAAGAACGGAAATTGCACGTTCTTTAGCAGTTGACCCTAAATTTATCTTGCTAGATGAACCTTTTGCAGGAATTGACCCGCGCCAAGTAGAAGAAATTCAAAAAATTGTAAAAGAACTTACAACGCGCAACATCGGTGTATTGATTACCGACCATAACGTACACGAAACCTTGAGCATCACAAACCGCGCTTATCTATTGCATGATGGTCAGGTGCTAAAATCAGGTACGGCAGAGGAGTTGGTACAAGATGAAATGGTGCGAAAAGTATATTTAGGGGAAAATTTTCAATGGAATAGATAAAGTCGCATGAAGTTAGTGAACTGGTTTGCAAGTTGGAATCTCAAGCGTAGAATGGCTCAAATTGAGCGGTATATGACGCACCCTCAAGAGATTCAGACCGAACATCTTTTGCAGATGGTTCGGGCGGCAGCGCAAACTGAGTGGGGAAAGATGCACCGTTACGACCAAATTGAAACGGTGGCTGATTTTCAACGGCAAGTTCCCCTAAGTTATTACGAAGATTTATACCCCTACATTGAACGTATGCGGCAGGGCGAGGCTGACGTATTGTGGTATGACTCCGTTCAATGGTTCGCCAAATCATCGGGAACAACCAACGACAAAAGCAAATACATTCCTATTACAGAGGCTTCTTTGCATGAATGTCATTACAAAGCAGGCAAAGATTTATTGGCGGTTTATTTTCATCATCACCCAGAAAGCCAGCTTTTTTCGGGAAAAATACTATCGGTTGGCGGCAGCCACGAAATGAGTAGCGAAACGGCACAAATTCGTTGTGGCGATTTAAGTGCAATTTTACTAGAAAACTTACCTATTTTTTATGAACTCACGCGCACCCCTAGCAAAAAGGTAGCCTTGATGTCGGATTGGGAAAGCAAATTAGAAGCAATGTGCAATGAAGTGATGGAGGAAAACGTTACGGCAATTGTAGGCGTTCCCACTTGGACGATGCTCTTAATTCAACGAATGATGGCGAAAAAAGGCATAACCGACCATGATTTGACAAAAATCTGGCCTAATTTGGAAGCTTTTTTTCATGGGGGAGTGAATTTTGCACCTTATCGCCAAGCCTTTCAGTCGTGGGTAAAGCATCCCATGGCATTTATCAATATTTACAATGCCTCTGAGGGCTTTTTTGCCATACAATTTGAGCCAGAAAGCGATGATATGCTGCTAATGCTAGATTATGGCATTTTTTATGAATTTATCCCAATGGAAACCTTCGATTTGCCTTCGCCTCCTGTATTAACCTTAAATGAGGTAGAAATAGGGAAGAATTACGCGATTATCATTACTACGAATGGCGGTTTGTGGCGATATATTATAGGTGATACGGTAACATTTACGAGTTTGAAGCCATATAAACTCAAAATTACGGGGCGAACCAAACATTTTATCAATGCTTTTGGCGAGGAACTGATGGTAGAAAATGCAGAACAAGCCATTCGAGCTGCTTGTGAAGCTACCAATGCCACCATTACAGACTATACAGCGGCTCCCTATTTTGCTAACAATGCGCAAGGGGGTGGGCATGAATGGTTGATAGAGTTTGAAAGAAAACCTTCTGATATGCAGCATTTTACCTATATTTTAGATGATACACTCAAAAAATTAAATTCAGATTATGAAGCAAAACGCCAACATTCAATTGCCTTGAGTTTGCCGATTGTTCACAGTTTACCCAAAGGGGTATTTTATGAATGGATGCGTCAACGAGGAAAACTAGGCGGGCAAAATAAAGTCCCTCGATTGGCAAATTCGCGTGTTTATGTAGATGCGATTCTCTCCATGGTGTTACGAAATGCCTAAATAAGAAGAGAAAATGCCATTATTAGAAGTTTTCGCTATTTTTTTCAAAAAAATATCCTAAAAAAAATAGATAGCATAAAAAAAATTCCCAAATTGCGACCCAATACCTTTATTTTATAAAGGAGAAGATGAAAATCAAGCGTAAAATGGCGAATTAATAACAAAAACAAAGTAAATCTTTCATAAAACAAAGTAAATTCATTATTTGTTCGCTTGGTAGTTCTAAATGAAATAGTTACTTTCGTACTAAGTATCTAACAAGTATAACAATCATTTTGTGATATATTTTTTTAAAGATTATACTTAAATTGTATTTTATTTCGTTGTTTAAGTTGAGATTCATTTATTTTTGTAGAATGAATTTTTCTCTAATATTTTATTATCCCTCTAACAGTTGATTGGCTATAAAACACAATCCATTCGCTAAAATTTAGATGTTTTTTCGCTTTTATTTCATGTACAATCAAATACAATACTTATGAGAGTTGTTAAGAATCAAAGAAGTACGCTAAAATCTGGTATCCTGCAAGCAAATCGAGCATTGATGAAAAATCTAACCTTATTCATTTTTATAACATCGCTTTGTTTTGCATCCAAGTCTTTTGCCCAGTATCGCTACGGCTATTTCAGAGTTGGCGTTTCTGTGGGAACAACAAACTATCTTGGTGATCTTGATAATGACTTCACATTTCAATTTACCAAGCCCGGCTTCGGAGCTATGGGGGTGTATCAATTTCACCCACACATGTCAGCTCGTTTGCAAGTATTTCAGGGCTGGGTAGGTGCTACAGATGAGCTGAATGCACCTCCTCGTAAATACAGAGGGTTGAGTTTTCGCTCTCCAGTTTCGGAGGCAAGTCTCTCTTTGTCTTACGACTTGTATGGTTTGATTCGTAATTTTAAGTTTCGTACCAAATTTAACCCCTATGTATTCGCAGGGATTGGCGTGTTTAAGTTTAATCCCAAAGCGAAACTTGGTAACCAATGGTATGATTTACAACCTTTAGGAACGGAAGGGCAATATCTGCCTTCGACAAGCAACAAACAATATCCCAAACCTTACGCACTCACACAATTGTGTGTGCCAATTGGAGGAGGGATTCATTTGTATTTAGGGAAAAGATGGACATTAGATTTGGAAATGGGCTGGCGTAAACTATTCACCGATTATTTAGATGATGTGAGTGGTAAATATCCTGACCGCGCTGCGATGTTGGCATACAATCCTGTTGCCTTTCAATTATCTGACCGCGCTGACCCGAATGTGTGGCCTAATGGTAATCCTTATATTCGTGGAGATAAGACCCAAGCGGATTGGTATATCTACACTGCCGCGAATGTGAGCTATATTTTGGACTGGGTAAAGTGTCCTAAATTCAAAAAACCAGCAAGAAAACGTTAATATTTGTTATATAATGGATTAAAACCCACAAGTTTAATGACTTGTGGGTTTTTTATTTTCAAAGAACGCTAGATTTTTGCTACTTTTGTACCCAGTTTTCCTATTTGTTAAATTTTCAAAAAGCATGATTTCTGCTGCTCAAATAGATATTCATAAATTACCACGCCATGTTGCCATTATTATGGACGGAAATGGGCGTTGGGCAAAAAGTAAAGGCGGGCTACGTATTTTCGGGCATCGTTCAGGCATTAAAGCAGTAAGGGAAGCAACAGAGGCTTGCACCGAACTGGGAATAGAATATTTAACGCTCTATACTTTTTCAACTGAAAATTGGAATCGCCCAAAATTTGAGGTAGATGCTTTGATGAGTTTACTCATTGATACGATTGAAGGGGAAACCTCAGACTTGATAAAAAATGGCATAAAGCTCAATACCATTGGCGAAATTGAAAAATTGCCCGAAAAATGTCAAAGGCAATTGCAAGTGGCAATGGAAAAAACAAGCCATAACCATAAATTAATTTTGACCCTCGCCCTAAGTTATGGCTCGCGCAATGACATTCTGCACGCAGTTCAAGCCCTAGCCGAAAAGGTAAAAACAGGAGAACTCGCCGCCGATGACATCTCAGAAACGGTTTTTAAATCGGCACTTAGCACCGCTAACCTCCCCGACCCCGAACTGATGATTCGTACTTCGGGAGAAATGAGAATTAGCAATTTTTTATTGTGGGAACTGGCTTATGCAGAATTGTATGTAACGCCTAAACTTTGGCCAGATTTCCGCAAAAATGATTTGTTTGAGGCAGTTTTGGATTTCCAAAAAAGAGAAAGAAGGTTTGGCAAAACCAGCGAACAAATCAGCTAAGACAGGAAAGAGAGAAATGAAAAAGCAAATAAGCAGCTATTTTTTTATTCCTTACGTCTTATGCTCACATCACACACAAACAGTTAATAACTGTTTACTTATCATTGATAATTGATTATTATTTTTATAATGAAAAGAATCATTTTTTTATGTATGCTAAATTTGGTAGCTGCGCCTGTTACCCTTTTAGCACAAGTTAATCCGCTAGAAAAGAACAATGACCTAAAATCCTATTACATTGGAGGAATAGAGGTGAAAGGTGCTGAATATACAGACAACAACGCCATTATTGGTTTGAGTGGTTTGGCAGTAGGGGATAAGCTTACAATTCCAGGGTCGCAAACCACCGATGCCATTCAAAAATTGTGGAAACAAAATATCTTCTCTGATATTTCTATTTCGGTAGATAAATATGTAAAAGAATATATCTTCATCACAATCAATGTAAAAGAGCGCGGTCGTATCTCTCAATTTGCCTTTTCGGGCATTTCTAAATCGCAAGCAGATGACCTCCGCGAAAAAATTAATTTTATCAGAGGTACAATTCTTACCGAATCAAAAGTGCAATCTGCAAAGCGTATTATCAGAAATCACTATGTAGAAAAAGGTTATTTTGATACCCAAATTGATATTACGACACAACCCGACCCTATTTTGAAAAATGGAACGCAAGTCAATATCAATGTAAAAAAAGGCAAACATATCAAAATCAATGAAATTATCTCGGAAGGAAACGAAGCCTTCGCCGATAATAAATTGGAGCGAAAATTGAAAGAAACCAAAGAAAAACGCTTTTGGCGACTTTGGAAACGCTCGAAATACATTCCCAAAGAGTTTGAATCTGACAAAGAAAAACTAATTGCTGCTTATAATGAAGCGGGCTATCGTGATGCCAAAATCGAAATGGATACGGTGATGCGCCACGATGAAAAAACGATTGACATTAAACTCAAAATCTATGAGGGTAAAAAGTATTATTTCCGCGACATCAAATGGGTAGGAAATTATAAATATAACTCTGAGCAGTTAAAAGCAGTATTAGGTGTCAAAAAAGGCGATATTTATAACCAAGCGCGCTTAGAAAAACGCTTGACAGGCGACCCAAATGGCGGTGATGTGTCGGCATTGTACTTAGATGATGGGCATTTGTTTTATCGCACCGAACCCACTGAAACTACGATTGAAGGCGATTCTATTGACCTAGAAATGCGAATGTTTGAAGGTCCTCAAGCTACGATTCGTAAGGTAAGTGTTGAAGGAAATACAAAAACAAGTGACTACGTGATTTTGAGGGAGTTGCGTACTTATCCCGGAGATAAATTTAGACGTTCTGATTTGATACGAAGCGTGCGCGAAATCACGGCTTTGGGCTATTTTGACCAAGAAAAAGTAAACTGTATTCCGATTCCAAATGCCGAAACGGGAACAGTAGATTTAAAATACATTGTGGAGGAAAAACCTTCTGACCAGTTGCAGTTGCAAGGTGGTTGGGGTGGTCGCCCTGTTGATGCCACAGGACGCGCGATTGGGAGTGGCTTTCAAGGTACTTTGATGCTTACTTTCAACAATTTCTCTACCAAACGCTTTTTGCAAAGAGAAGCATGGAAACCTGTTCCTTCGGGTGATGGGCAAAAATTGAGTCTTGCCGTACAAACAAGTGTAGGCTTTCAAGTGTATTCTGCCTCTTTCATGGAACCTTGGTTAGGTGGCAAAAAACCTAACTCACTAGGCGTTTCTACTTCGTATTCTATCTTTACCTACGGTGTTTATTCCAACGCACCTTACAAAAATAAGATTTTCACGACCCAAGTAGATTACGGAAAACGCTTAAAATTCCCCGATGACTTCTTCACTTCTTTTATGTCATTGGTTTATAAATATTATGACATCGAAAATCCAGGGCAGGTATTCCCTGTATTAGGCGCGGCTAAACAAGTGTTTATGAATAACTTCTCGTTAAAATATAACCTTAGCCGTTCTAGTATTGATGCGCCTTTGTATCCAAGAAGTGGATCGTCTATCGCACTTACCGTAGAAGCAACTCCACCTTATTCTTTGTTTAGAAAAAATGTGGATTATGAAAGTATGCCGCTTACGAGCAAATTTAATCTATTGGAGTATCATAGATGGCGTTTTAGCAGTGACTGGTATTTTAGAATTGCAGGGAATTTGGTATTAAGAACTAAAATTGATGCAGGTTTCTTAGGTTTTTATAACAAACAAGTGGGCTTATCTCCTATCAACCGTTATTATTTAGGTGGTTCGGGCATGATAGGTATGTTTGGAGGGATGTTTGATGGTCGTGAGGTGTTAGCGTTGAGAGGATACAAAGATTTGTCTATCAGTGGTACAAATAGCAATGGTAGTACGATTTTTAATAAGCTTTCGATGGAATTGCGTTACCCTATCACCCTTAATCAATCTGCGCCGATTTGGTTGCTAGGATTTGCAGAGGCTGGAAACGGTTATCCTGATTTTAAATCCTATAACCCCTTCCGTTTGTATCGTTCTGCGGGCGTAGGCGCAAGGATTATGCTACCGATGGTCGGTTTACTTGGGGTAGATTGGGGCTACGGCTTCGACAACTTCGGGACTTTGCAAAATGGCGATGCTTCAAAAGGAAGTAATTTCCACTTTATCTTAGGACAGCAGTTTTAAAAACACCTAAGCATTGATGCTTAAGTAATGGATAATTAATAATTGATAATGGAAAATGACTTCAACTTGTTTATTATCAATATTTTAAGTCAAAGTATTAACATAAACTAATTATTACCGAATACTTAAAAGGAAATAATCTCTTATAAATATGGCAGGCATTGGAGCGCAAAAGCTCAAGCCTGCCATTCTTTTTTGCTTACCGCAAGCAAAATTTCCCTATCTTTGTGCTATAAACATTGTGATTAATATGGGATACAGTAATTTTAAAAATTTAAGACTTACCTTAAAAAAACTAGGCTTAGAGGAAGTGGACAATAACTTATTTCCCATAATTACACCCGTTCAACCCACCGAATGGTTGTCACAAACGCTTGCGATAGCGAAAAGAGTGCCCCTTACAAACGAAAAAAGTAAATCAGAGCGTGTTATTTCACCTATTTTGACAGAAATAGCCCTCCACTTTGAGAAGGAAATCACCCTTTTCTCGGGAGAAGATTTGCCTGTAGATGCGCAAGCCGACTTGTCAGGGGAATGCGATTTTTTCTTTGCCAAACATCCACGAAAAAGTGTGATGCAAGCACCCGTTATTACCTTAGTTGAAGCAAAAGATGAAGATTTTGAATATGGGCAAGCGCAATGTACGGCTCAAATGTATGCTGCTATGCGCTATAATGAGCAAGAGGGAAAGCCTTTTCCTTTTATGTATGGCTGTGCTGTGACAGGAGATGTATGGAAGTTTTTACGACTAGAGAATAGCACTGTTACAGTAGATACGGAAGTGTATTACCTCGTGGAATTACCCAAAATACTAGGTATCTTCCATGAAATTATTTATGAAATTTTAGCGGTATGAGGTTTTTGCATACAATACGATTTTCGCTCGTTTTCCTTACCTTTTTGGGCGTTCTATTTTCACTTTCGGCTTTTCGCGTCAATGAAGAGCCAAAAGACAAAGCTGCTTTGGGTAAAAAATTGTTTTTTGAGCCAATGCTGTCTCTTGATACAACAATTTCCTGTGCGAGTTGTCATCGCCCTGAATATGCTTTTGCCGATACGAGTGCGGTGAGTATTGGGGTACGCGGACAATTAGGAACACGAAATACGCCTTCTGCGATGAATATGGCAGCACGTTCCGCTTTTTTTTATGATGGGCGAGTAGAAATTTTGGCAGAGCAAGTGTTACACCCTATCAAAAATCCAGTGGAGATGGATTTGAAAATTGTGGAAGCGGTAAAAAGATTAGCGCAACATCGAGATTATTCGCGCTGGTTTCGAAAATTGTATAAAACTGCACCTGATAGTGCTTCTTTGAGCGATGCCTTAACGACCTATATTCAAACCTTAGAAAGCCCTGGCGATGCACCTGCGGACTTGTGGTTAAGAGGCGTTGATGAAAAGGCAATGACGGAGAGTCAAGTGCGTGGCAGAGAGCTTTTTTTAGGAAAAGGAAAATGTTTTGACTGCCATTTTTCTCCTGATTTTACAGGCGATGAATTTAGAAACATTGGTTTGTATAATGCAAAAGACCTAAATGATGTAGGACGATTTTCGCAAACGAAAGACAGCACCGACCTTGGAAAATTCAAAGTCCCAGGACTGCGCAACATTGCCCTTACCGCGCCTTATATGCACAACGGAAAGTTTAAAACCTTAGCAGAAGTCATTGATTATTACGATAATCCCAATCAATTTATCCCTGATGCCCAAAACCGAGATTCCTTATTACAAAAACCCCTACAACTCACTGCCCAAGAAAAACAAGATTTAGTGCAATTTTTGTACGCTTTGACGGATAAGCAATATCAAAAGTAAGGGTTTTTTTCTGCAAATTCTTTCTTTTACCAAAAAGAAGGAAAATCATAGTTTGTCCCGCAATTTCTTGCCACCTTTAAAACTAGCTTTTACACATATTTTCGGTGTTGGTGATAATTTGTATTATTTGCCTTGTAAATTCCTCCTGCTGCGTATAAAAAGCGAATAGATGATATATTTCTTATTTTACTTTTTAAAAATACAAGAAATACTGCACCCCTTATAAAAAAAGCACCTCACCCAATTGCTTAGATGAGATGCCCATATTTCCACTTTTAATTACGATTTACTAATAAACCACCAACTTTTGCAAAAGATTTTGTTTTCCATTTTGCCAAATTACTTGATAAACCCCTGATGTAATACCAGACAAATCTACCTCTGTTTGCACAGTATTTGCCTCAGTTTGTATTGTTTTTACCAATTTCCCAGTTGATTCGACAATCGTTAAAATTGCTTTTTGATTACCACTTGGGTGCAAAACCGTAACTTTTCCTTGTGCAGGATTGGGGAACAAAGTCAAAGAGGGTAATTGATTGTATTTACTCAACAAAACCACATTGCTATAAGCAGAATAACCATCAATGTCCACCATTTTTAAGCGATAATAATTGCGGTCAGCCGTAGGGAAGTCGTGTGTATGCGCATAATTGCGTGGCGTGTTACTATTTCCTGCTGCATTTAGTTGCGCAACAGCCTCATAATTTGCGCCATTTATTGAATATTCTAAGACAAAATGCGCGGAATTAAGCTCGCTTTCCGTTTTCCAAGATAAGATGGTTTTAGCGCCTGCCCATTGTCCCTCAAAATTAACCAAAGTAACAGGGAAAATTACAGGCGGCTGTATCGCAAAATCCACATTATTGGTTGTGCCAAAACCTGTGATATTCAAAGTACCAATGATGCCATTTGCTGAACCATCCCCCGCGTTAGTTAAGCCTTCCGCCGTATGCATCCAAGGGTTGCCACTAGGGGCGTTAGGAAGTACAGTTGGCGGCGGTGGAGTAGTTCCAATGCTAAGACTACCATTTGTACTTAGGTAAACTGCATAATTATTAGGGGCAAAATTTCCACTAAAACTGTAAGTACCATCACTTTGAACAGTAGCCTTAGCCACGATACAAGGCGTTTCACCTACACCTACATTTGAATATAAATACACATATAATTGTTGCCCAGAAGGATTGTTGATTGGCGTTCCATCTATCGTTCCGCCATTCGTATCGTTATATACCGTTCCTGTAATGCTCATGTTACAGTCACTAGGGGCTGCAAAAGCTGCCACATCTAGGGCAAAAGGATAAGTAGTACAGTTTCCATCATCTTCCGTTTTTACGCCAATGTTTTGCCCTGTTGTGCTTACATAAGTAGCAGAACTACCTAATGCAACATAACTCGACATTTCTTTGCCGTAAGTAGTAGGGGTATAGGTTTTGTCAATACCGATGAGATAAGGAGGTACAGACAAGCCTTTCGATTGTGCGTAGTTAGGGTAACCGCCTGTTACAGTTATTGTTCCAAAGAAACGGTTAGGACAAGCATATTGCGCATTTTGAATACAAGAAGAAGTAACAG
>JBJXHA010000144.1:0-7136 GCA_046160275.1 Bacteroidia bacterium
GGATTGGCAGAAAGAAAGATAAAGAAGAAGAAAGAATAAGGGATAGTAGGGCTATCTAAAAAGCAAATCTCTTATCTTCTATTTAATTACCGCGATTTTCTTCGTACTATTATGCGAACAATGCCTAAAATCTCCATCAATTTCTCTGAGATAACAGTCATTTCCTATATAATACGAAAATCTGCTTTTCCTTTATTAGAAAAAACTCAATTATGGCTTCAAGTTGCTGTTTCCTAATTCACTAACAATCAGTCATTTAATCACAATCTACGACTAGTGTTAAAGTAATAATAATTAATACGTTATTTTGTTTTTTCAGCAACTTGGAATCGTAATTGAGCCATCTCGTTTTATGAAAAAAAGGTTAGTAATATTATGTTTCCAACCTTTTTTTCATATACTCATTACTCCTTAATTTTTAAAATCATACTAAGGTATTACTGCCCCAAACACTATACCTCCTATAATAGAGCAACCAGCACTGAACCCTCTCAATGCTGCCCCTGCTGGTGCTCCACCACCACCAGTACCACTTACACCACCACAAGCTCCACCGTTTCCACCGTTAGATCCGTTAGCACCAGGTCCTCCTCCTGCACCTCCATTCGCGGCTCCGCTCCCCGCTCCAACTGTAGGTCCGAAAGGGTTTATATAGCAATTACCCGTTCTGTTTTGTCCACCACCACCTGAACCACCGGCTGTAGCAGTACCTGCTGCTCCTGGTCCACCTAATGATTGCCCGCCTGCACCACAACCAGTGCAGAATGTTCCTGTTACACAATTAGAAAGAAGAGAACCACCTGCCGCACCTGCAGGTATGCCTGCACCACCACCACCACCACCACTAGAAGCACAACAACCGCCACCACCACCACCGCCGCCGCCACCACCGCCAGCGATTGTGCCCGTATTAATAACATCAATATCTACGCCAGCCGCACCCAATATAGCATCTCCACCGCATTGTCCTGCATTAGCGTTAGCATCACCACTACAAACACCGTCGGATTCTTTAGCTCCAGACCCGCCATTTCCTCCTTTTCCACGAATTGTACCATTGTTAGTAATTGTAATTTTTGTACCAGAAGGAAAACCACTACAATCAATTGCTGGAGCTGCATTACAAGTTGCCCCTCCTGGGCAAGCGCCGATTATTACCCCTGCGTTAATAGTTACATTTATACAACGAGGTTGGTTGATTGAGCCAGCCAAGGCATATAAATTTATGCAATTACCACTACTTTGAATACAAATATTAACTACCCTACAACAATAACTATCCCAATATACAGTTCCAGCGGAACAGCCAGTTCCTACAGTAGTATTGAGAAAGTTTAAGCAGTTTTCGGTTGTATTATAAACATGAAGCCCTTGTGTGGGAGAAACTACGGCATCGCGTTGTGCTTGTGTCATTCTTGGAAACAAAACGCCTTTAGAGCTAGAACGAATGTCCACTACGGCATCGTTACTAGGGGCTGTTGCATCAACTAAACTACCAAAAGCAGTAGTATTTGCGGCAATTGTAACACCGCCGCCATTGCTATTGTCCATATTTACTAAGGCGTTTGAACCTATGCCAGCCGCGCCCCCTTGGTCAGTAAAGAATTTGATAGGTGCGGCATTGGTAGCAATGCGAATCCAGTTACCCCCGATTTGAGAATACAAACCTAAGTCCGAAGTCCCTGTAATTGCAACGGGCGTAGTAGTATTTGCATAAGTTTGAATTACCCCACTTCTTACCGCTAGGCGACCATTGATGTCAAGGTTTTGGGCGGGAGTAGTTGTTAAATTTATCCCTACATTATTGCCTTGAGAATTAAGTAAGAGTTCTTTGTTATTCCAAGTTTGAATTAATCCGTTATTTGCATCGCTACCCATTGTCATATCTAGGGTATTACCCGTATAACCAATGGCAACAGGATAAGAACCTAGGGTAGCCATCGTAGTAGCAGCATTATGAACTATATGGAAACGATTATTGGGAGCGTTTGTTCCAATCCCGACAAAACCATCAAGCGTTGTAGCATCATTTCCTTTTACAAAAAGAGAAGGAGTTGCGCTACTTGCTTCTGTTACGATGAAATCGCCTGTCCCTGTAAGGTCGTGGGTGTAATTAAAACCTGCTTCTGTAATGGTTGTGTTTTCAACCAAAACGCCCCCCTGCCTAATTTTTCCTGCTCCTGCATTGAAATACAAACCATTGTCCACCAAAGCACTCATGCCTTGCCAAGAAGGAATACCTGCATTATTAATGGTAAGGAAAGAATTATTTGCGCCATTTGGCATTGCCTTTACAACCCCAGTCGTAGTTGTGTACATCATACGGTCTGTGGTAGCAGTAGCAGCAGTTAAATGGGTTCCCCCTGTTCCTACCCCTTCGATTCTTGCAGTATTTCCTGTACCTGCAATGTGGAATCTTTCGGATGGCGCATTGGTATTTACCCCTACATTGGCATTATCGCCTACGAAGAAAGCAGAAGTTCCATTATCCTGAATATCAAAATCTCCTGTACCGTCTAAGTTATGAACGTAATTAAACCCAGCATGAGGAATCGTAGTGTTTTCTACCAATGTTCCTCCCTGACGAATTTTACCTGCCGTAGCATTGAAATACAAACCATTGTCAACTATTGCCGTCATGCCTTGCCAAGTAGGAATTCCTGCATTATTAATGGTAAGGAAAGAATTGTTTGCGCCATTGGGCATTGCCTTTACTAGCCCAGTCGTTGTTGTGTACATCATACGGTCTGTGGTAGCAGTAGCAGCAGTTAAATGGGTTCCCCCTGTTCCTATCCCTTCGATTCTTGCGGTATTTCCTGTACCCGCAATGTGGAATCTTTCGGATGGCGCGTTGGTATTAACCCCTACATTAGCATTATCACCTACAAAGAAAGCAGAAACACCATTATCCTGCACATCAAAATCTCCTGTACCGTCTAAATTGTGAACATAATTAAACCCAGCATGAGGAATTGTAGTATTTTCTACTAAAGTTCCTCCTTGACGAATTCTACCTGCTACTAAGTTCATATACAAACCATTATCCACAGGTATGAGGTTCGTTACAGTTGTCCAACTTGGTGCCCCTGCGGCATTAGTAGCCCAAACACTTAGTATATTTGTAGGGAAAGTAGGTGCAGCCACTACCCCAGCTTGATTTAGGGCATTAGTAGCAACGTTTACCGTAACATTAGAGCCACCAATCACTTGCCCTGTTCCGTTAGTAATAGAAACTGCATTATTACCCGCACCTGCCACGATGTCATTTTTTACGATGGCGGCATTAGCATCTCTCCAATCAGGTAAACCTGCGGCATTAGTAGCCCATACTTTATTATTAGACCCTGAACCTGCTTTTACTAAACCAGGACTTACATCGGAGTTGGTTGCTACATCAACTGTAACATTCGCAGCACCGACAACTTGTCCTACACCATTGCCAATTGTAAGGCCTGTGGTTGAGGTAGTTACATCTTTTTTAATGATGTTTGTATTCACATTCATCCAGCCTGGATTTCCCCCTGCATTTGTTCCCCAAACTAAGTTGGCATCTGCTGCGGTAGGACCCGTTACCACCCCATCTTGTCCGAGTGCGTTGCTTGCTACATTAACGGTAACATCAGAAGCACCTATCACCTGCCCTACCCCACTTGCGATAGAAACCGAGCCATTTGAAGTACCAGCTAAAATGTCTTTTTTAATAAGCGTGGTATTTCCCGACACCCAAGCAGGATTGCCACTTGCATCTGTTCCCCAAACTTGGTTTGCATTTGCTCCTGTCGGTGCTGCTACAATCCCTGCTGTATTCAAAGCATTGTCTGCAACGGAAACCGTAAGGTTTGAACCACCTACGATTTGTCCTGTTCCATTTGCCACCGAAATTGCACCTGAACCTAATACATCATTTTTAACAATCGTAGTATTTGCATCGCGCCAATCTGGGTTACCTGAGCCATCAGTTGCCCATGTTTTATTGTTAAAACCTGTACCTGCTTTTACCAAACCATTGTCTGTCAAGCTGTTATCTTTTACATCTATATCAACATTTGAGCCACCTACGACTTGACCTGCGCCGTTTGTGATAACAACTGAAGGATTGGAGGTAACTACGTCATTTTTGATAATTGTTGTATTTCCCGACACCCAAGCAGGATTGCCACTTACATCTGTTCCCCAAACTTGGTTTGCATTTGCGCCCGTAGGTGCTGCTACAATCCCCGCTGTATTCAAGGCATTGTCTGCAACTGAAACTGTAAGGTTTGAACCACCTACGATTTGCCCTGTTCCATTGGCAACGGAAATTGCGCCTGAACCTAATACATCATTTTTGACAATCGTGGTATTCCCCGAAACCCAAGCAGGATTACCACTTGCATCTGTTCCCCAAACTTGGTTTGCATTTGCCCCTGAAGGTGCTGCCACAATCCCTGCGGTATTCAAGGCATTGTCTGCAACTGAAACCGTAAGATTTGAACCACCTACGACTTGTCCTGTTCCGTTGGTAACTGAAATTGCGCCAGAACCTAATACGTCATTCTTGATAATGTTGGTATTTACACTTATCCAACCTGGATTACCAGAGCCATCTGTTCCCCAAACCATATCGTTAAAACCTGAACCTGCTGGCACTAAACCTGCACTTGTTGCGGAATTGGTAGCCACATCAACGGTAGTTCCAGTCCCGATAATAGCCCCTGTTCCGTTTGTAACCGTAATCGCAGGATTAGGAGAAGTTAAATCGCCTGTGGTAATTGAGGGAAGGCTTGTCCATTGTGGCACGCCACTTCCATTGATCGTCAGCACTTGATTTGCCCCACCTGCACCTAAATTTACCCATTCGGTACCGTTAAAGTACATCATAGAGCCATTTGCTTGTGAAGGAATTGCAATATCAGAACCGTCAACAGCACCATCTTGAATTGTAGTAACGCCCGTATTGCTCACCACGACATCACCTGAAAGTGTTTGCGCTTGAGGGTTATTGCTTGCATTTCCAATCCAAATTTGACCATCGTTTAAAGTGCTTGATGTACCCGGATTGAGCCAATAAGGTGTACCTGAAGGGTCTAGCCCTAACACCATACCAGGCGCACCTGTGGGCAAAGCATAAACTTTGCCAGTCGCATCAACATAAACCACTCTGCTAGTAGGAGAAGCTGCGGAAACAGCCGACAGTGCATCTACTCTAAGGGTACCTGCAATGTGTAGTTTTTCTGAGGGCGAAGCCGTTCCAATTCCCACATTTTGTGCAAGAATTGGCGTAGAACACACAGTAAGCATGAAAATACCCAAAAATAACTGTTGTACTTGTCTTTTCATGAGATAATGAGATTGATGAAAATAAGTTATGAAAACATTTAATAAATAAGTCGTAGGGAGGTGATAGCTAATAGTTGATAGTTGAGAATCATAATGTTAATATTTGATACTCCTACAAATGTAATGCTGTACGGGCTGCTTTAGCTGCCCCATAACTTGCAAAAACTTCGTTTTTGCGCTCCTGCGGCAGTTAAAGCAGCCGCTACAGGTTTTACGCAGCATTACATTTACGGCACAACCTAATATTTACGCTAAAACAATTAAGCATTCGGCAAAAATTAGTTAAGTTGCGTCAATACAATTTGAGTTTTATAGAAGGGGAGAACAGGGCGGAATGAGGAAGTTTTTATAAAAAGCTGTTTGGTGAGTTTTAAAAAGACAAAGTCGAAATAAAAACGAATGAAATACGGTGATGAAGGTGTAAGTGAGTTATTTTTAGACAGGAGTTTAATTTGTAAGTGTCTATGCCTTCCCATCAAACTCCTGTCTAATCAGTATATTTTTTAGCTAGTATTACCATTATTTTGTTTGTTGAATGGCAATAATCGTATTTTGCGTTCTTTCGCTGTAATAAGCGGTAACTTTTTTGCCATTTACAACTACAATTTCGGGAGTGATGTAGTAAGGAAAGGTTATTTGGTATTCTTCCTCTGTGGTGATATAGATTTCACCTGGCAAGTCGCCTGTCGTTTCCTCTTCGGCATTACTTAAAATACCCGTAATTGCTTTTGTTCCTGATACAGGAGGTCTGCCTGTGCTTGGCAATACAGATTTACCATTGAAACGCAATTCAACAAGCGCATTTTCTATCTCACTTGTATAATCAAATCGCACATATTTACCCGCCAAATTTGACAATTGCCCTGCGTCTAAATTGTGCATATTCTCTATGTTCAAAGTAAACACCTCTGAGAACTTTCTTTCGGGAAACTCAATGGTTACAATAAAAAAGGGATAACCTGCATCTTCTATTTTCTTAACAAGCCCAAATTCATTGATAATGGGGTCGCTATGAATTTGAGTGGCGGAGAAAATCGGTTGATTTGCGGGAACATTTTCTGCCATGCAAGCCCACGAATTTACCAAGTAAAGGCAAAAAATAAAAAGATAAGACAATTTTTGCATAAAATTTATAGATAAAAAAGAGAATATACTACATTTCACCTCCCAACAAAGAAGAAACCCAAAACATCAAACCATTTCTAATATTTTCGCTCAATAAAAGCCCTAACACTACGCCAGAAACCGCTCCCCATAAATGCGCGTCATGGTTAATATTGTCATAACGATTACGAGAAGCGTAATAACTATAACCAATATAAAGAATCATATACAACCAACCTTTTATGGGAAGCATAAAATACAAACTTAGCTCCAAATCAGGTTTGAAAGTAACTACGGCGGTTAACACCGCACTTACTGCACCTGAAGCACCCAAAGAGGCATAAGCGGGATTATCTTTATGTTTTAACGTAGTAGGTATGTCGCTTATTATCAACGCCAACACATAAAAAAGCAAAAAACGCCAACTTCCATAAATCGTACCACCTTGCATAATTTGCTCCAAAGGAAAAGCAAAAAAATAGAAGGTTAACATATTCATTAACAGGTGCATTTCATCGGCATGAATCAAACCGCTCATTACCATTCGGTCATATTCCCCCATTCGCTTTACTCGATAGGGAATGAGCAAAAACTTATTGAGTAATGTTTTGTCACTGAATCCCATGACGCTTGTAATAACCGTACAAGCGAGTATAAAAGTAGCAACAGGTGTAGCTAAGAAATCCATGATTGATGTGTTATGAAAAGTGTAT
>JBJXHA010000145.1:0-12286 GCA_046160275.1 Bacteroidia bacterium
ACAATAAGCAAGGCAGAATTACGGGGGGTATTTTGGAAAGATGGTAGGTTAGGGCTAAATTATTTTTGTAGATTTGCAGTTAGTTTTTGAAGGTTTGATTTGTATGATGTTTATTTCTATACAGATTTGCCTTCCCCTTAATCATAATCCCCCTTGAAACGCTTCCTCTATTATATTTTCACGCTCCTTTCGGGGACAATTTTGGCGCAAGCGTTGAATGTGCTGCTGATTCCGATTTTAACGCGCTTGTATTTACCTGAAGAAATGGGTTTGTCGGGGGCGTTTATTGCTACGGTTTTAACGCTGGCGGTGGGAATCAATGGGGGCTATGAAATGGCAATCATGTTGCCCAAGGAAGATGAAAATGCCCTAAAAATCAAGCGATTGTCTTTGTTTATGGCTACTGCATTGGCTTTATTATCTTTAATAATTGCCATTTTGGTAGGAGAATTGGGTTTGAAACAAAGCAAATTTTCGGCTTTATATGGTTGGCATTTGTTACTTCCTGTAAGTTTGTGGTTAGAAGGATTGACGCAGGCTTTGCGTTTTTGGCTCAATCGGCAGCAGGCGTATCGCTTCCTTTCTTTGGGGAAAATTGCAAATGCTTTGGTAAGAAATGGTTTTTGCGTATTATTGGGTTATCAATTTCCTTTTTTTTGGGTGCTAATTTTGGCATTTATCTTAGGGCAAATTGCCAATCTGCTCCCAATTTTATGGGGAATTTGGAAAGCGAAAACAGCTATTTTCCCGATTCGTTTGAAAGAAATCTCCCACCTTTTTCTTGAATACCAAGACTTTACGCGGTTTGGCATTTTGAGTGCTTGGCTCAACCAAGCGGCAAAACAACTACCTATTTTTATTCTCCCACTTTTTTATTCACTTGAAATCGAAGGTTGGTACATTCATGCAGATAAAGTTTTGATGATTCCGATGCTTGTGGCAGTTACCGTAGGCGAGGTTTATTATCAACAAGCAACTGCCGCAGCCCAAGAAAGCGATGCCGCACTTTGGCTATTGACAAAAAAAACGACCCTTCTTTTGCTGGGCTTGGCTTCGCTTCCTACCGCAATTCTGATGATGGGTGGTGCGCCTTTGTTTGCTTATTTATTTGGAAAACACTATGCAATGGCAGGAGAATACGCGCAATGGCTCGCCCCTGTTATGTTTATGATGTTTTTAGCATCTCCTTTATCTTACCTAATTGATATTCGCCGCAAATTAAATTACTTTTTATTTTACAATTTATTTGCTTTTTTCATCAGAATCCTAGTACTTTACCCCGCGTGTAAGTTTTACCCCATTCTTGTCACCTTGAAAATATATAGTGCAACGAGTTGTGTACTGATTATTTTTCAACTTGCGTACTTGCTACATCTTGCTTATCAAGAAAAAACTGACAAATAAAGAGCGAATGGTTAAGCGTGAATAATAAGATTAACACACTCATAACCAAATCATTAGAATTAAATTATCTTCTTGTTTTTTCACTCACTTGTGCTTAGTATCAGTGAACAATTAACAGTAAACTTTATCAGAAGTAAAATTTTGACTATCAAGCAAATACGCTTTTGAAATTAGTAACTTATTTTGTTCGCATTACTTAACCGCTAAAACAAGCTAAGAAACCGTAACTTCTTTAAAATTCATTTTTAAACAAAACAATACCATGCAAACTACAAACAGTTTAGAATCGCTTCTTGACAACGATAATAGCGTAAGCATAGGCGAAATGCTGCAAAAGGGCTGGGCTATTTTCAAACAAAATATCGTTGGTTTTGTCGTTTACGCCTTTATTGCCTTGATGTTGATTTCTTTAGCTGCTTTCACAGTCGTTGGCGCACTTCTGATTAGCTTACCCTTAATTTGCGGATTTTATTTAATGGCAGAGAAAATTGCTAAGGCTGAATCGGGGTGATTTATGCGTTTTTTGGGCGGATTTCGACATTTTTTTCCCTTACTGATTTACTTAGTCATACTAACCGTTGTGTTTGGTATCGCCTCTTACCTTTATTTATACGTCTATCCCATTAGCTTCGATGAGGACGCAATTTCATGGGATAATCCTGTTGTTATGATTGTCCAAATTGCTTGGCAATTGGTTTCAGCATTAGGCACACTCATTTTTTTACTTATTCCTATCCTTTACCTTTCTATTGCCTTTGCATTGTCCCCTTTATTGATTATTTTTGAAAACTGTTCGGCTTGGACTGCAATGAAAATGAGTTGGAAACTCGTACACAAATATTGGTTTACTATGATGTTTGCTCATGTTTTGCTAGTAATCATTGGTTTATCAGGTATTATCGCATTTTCGGTTGGAGTTTTCATTACCTTACCCATCGCTTATTGTATGCACTACGCCTTGTATCGCCAAGCAGTTCCTATTTCTGCCTAAACGCTAAAAACTCTCCTTATTACTTGATTATCAAGATTTTCTGTTTTTTTAATTTAACAAATACCATGCAAACTACAAATCGTTTCGACTCACTTATTGACAATGGCTACAAGGTGGACATTGGCAATGCTGAACACAGGCTGGGAGATATTTAAACAAAATATCGGCGGCTTCATCGGCTATTTGATTGTGATGTTTATTTTACTGGGACTCTCGGTTATTACGGTTATTGGCACACTCGTAGTAGCTGCACCCTTAATGATGGGCTTTTACCTTGTGGCAGATAAAATCTACAAAGGACAACAGCATAGTTTTGGCGATTTCTTTGGCGGGTTTAGTCATACCGTACAATTACTCATTGCCTATCTACTCATGATGCTTGCTGCAAGTTTACTAACATTACCCTTGACAGGTTCTTTCGTTCTTGCCTTTAAATCCATCGCCGAAAGTGGGGAATTAGACGGAATGACAGATTCTGGCGAGATGATAAGCACGCTACTTCCGCTTATGGGCGGCTCTATCGGTTTGGGTTTATTACTTTTCGTTCCCTTGATTTATGTGATGATTTCCCTTTCTCTTACCCCATTTTTGATTGTATTTGAGGGTTTTCCTGCGGTTGAAGCCATGAAAATGAGCTGGAAATTAGTTCGTAAACAATGGCTGATGATTTTTGCAGGTTATCTGTTGGCAGGAATTATTGGACAATTAGGTTCAATTGCATTTGGTATTGGCGTGTTATTCACCATGCCCCTCTCTTACTGTATGCACTATGCTTTGTATCGTCAGGTTGTTCCCGCCTCTGATACTTTAGATGACAAAATAAACGAAATTGGCACAGATGTGAATAAGGCTTGGTAAAAGTAATATCAAGATAAAAAAGAGGCTGTCCAAAAAAGGGCAGCCTCTTTTGCTATTAAGTACTCGTTAGTTTATGTTAAGTAATTTACCAAAAGTGTTAAGGTTTTTTAATCATCATAAACAACTGATAATCAATTATTTTAATCATTATCAATTCTCCATTATTAATTATCAATTACTTAATATCTTTATCCAAGTCATTTATAATAAACAAATTAACCTCATTATCCCTTCTCAATTATTAATTTTCCATTACTTAATTCGCTTTGTCTTGTAATTTTCTTGCTACCTTTACAACCCAATTTCTTGGTAAAAAACGCACGGCATTTGCCAAAATATAGTTCATCCAACCGTGAATTGCCACCGTTTTGCCTCTCATCATCGCTTGATAGCCATATTCAGCCACTTCTTTGGAGCTAGGCAATTTTCGGTCTTTCAGAAAATAATTATCATCCATCGAAGCGGCAGCTAGAAAACCACTTTCCGTTGAACCTGGACAAAGCACAGTTACAGTTATTCCTTTATCTCCCACTTCATTATCAACAGCTTCCGAAAAACTTAATACATAAGCCTTGGTTGCAAAATACACCGACATCATGGGACCTGATTGAAAAGCGGCAATAGAGGCAACATTCATCACTTTTCCGTTTCCTCGCTTCAGCATTTCTTGCAAATATAATTTGGTGAACTGTGTTAAAGCAGTGATATTCAAGTTAATCATTTGCCATTCTTTGTTCCAATCTGTTTCCACAAAAAAGCAAAATCCCCAAATCCTGCATTGTTAATGAGGTAATCTATTTGAATTTTTTGCTGCTGCGTTTCCTCATATACTTCTTGTGCCGCATTAGGTTGTGATAAATCTTTGCCAATATTATACACGCTAATTTTAAACTGCCTTTCTAGTTCCGTTTTTAGCTCATTCAGTTTGGCTAAATTGCGGGCTACTAACACCAAATTATCTCCTTTTGATGCGTGAATTTTTGCCAATTCTAAACCAATGCCGTTAGAAGCTCCTGTAATTAATGCGGTTGCCATAAAAAATTAAGTGAATAATGAATTGAGCAAGCAAAGTTAGGGGAAAAAACGACAATTTTAAGTTAGCGCACACCTTAACCTTAATAAATTGATTATCAATTCATTACACCATAAAACCATCAATTCATTATACCAAAATATCAAACAAATACTCGTGGTATTTGGGATAATTGCGCAAATCATTATGTCCGCCACCACGAATGGAAATCAGACGAGCTTGGTTCCCCACTTTACGCACAAGGCGCATACCTGCCGAAAAAGGAATAACCATGTCCTGTGTGCCATGAAAAACGTGAATCGGGCAGTTAACATTCTCGATAAAGCGGTCAGTATGAATCTTATACTTCAAAATTCGCTTTATAGGAAGTAGTGGCATATAACGTCTCATCAAGTGCAAAAAGCTATAATAAGGTGCATCTAAAATCAGCAAGCGCGGCTGATTGTCGGCAGCAATGCGCGTAGCAAAACCCGACCCCATAGACCTGCCATAAATGACAATTTCCTCTTCTTTATATTGCTTTTTTAGCGCGTCATAGACCATTTGCGCATCGGCGTACATAGTTTCTTCGGTTCGCACTCCCCTACTCTTTCCAAATCCACGATAATCAAACATCATCACGTCATAGCCTTTGTTGGTAAAATCGCGTGCAAATTTTGCCCAGCCTTTGATGCTACGCGTATTTCCTTTAAAATACAGCACTACCCCTTTCGGATTTTGCACCGTAAAATGTAACGCATTAATTACCGCACTTTGCCCTTCAGGGTAAAAAAACTTTTCCTCAAAAGGAATCGCAAAGTCAAAAACAAAATGATGCGGCAACTTCTCAGGTTGAAAGAAAAAATACTCCTGCACAAGATAGACCAAGCTCGCCAAAAGTAGGTAGAGCAGGCACAAAAAAAACAAAATATACAAAAGTTGTATCATAAATAGTTAGAGAATGGCAATGCTTAAAATAACTGAACAAGCGAAAGGTTTATCATTTTATTACTTAACAAACAAATCTAAGAAATTTCCTGCGAAATTACGAATAATCAACCATATTTTTATCCCCTTTCTACAAGATTTAACAAAAAGTAACGAGAACAGGGCTAAGAAGGCACTTTTTGTAAAAAATTCCCTACCTTTGTAAAAAAGCGTCTTATTTATTTATTATCTCAAACCATGTCTTTATTTTCAGGTCATTTATCAGTCAGTTTATTCATTATCAGCTTATTACTCCCATTTTCCACCTTTTCTCAAGGGTATCAAATCAAGGGAACACTTGCAAACCTTAGCGATGGCGAAATTTATTTGAGCAATCAAGAAACGCACGTTATTATTGATACGGCGGTGGTCAACGATGGCGCGTTTATTTTTAATGGAAAATTAAAAGAAGAGCCTATTTTGGTGGCTTTGTTTGATGCTCGCCCACTTTTTACCTTCCCTTTAGATAATGCAAAGATTTCGATTTCGGGTAATTCGTGGAGCGCAGATGATTATCAGATTTCGGGCAATGGAATGTGGGGCGACATCAAGATATTTGAAGGACAATTCACACCTTTGCAGGAAAAACATAAAAACATTTATCAGCAAAAACAAGTAGAACATGAAGCCGTTGCCATTCGCACGCAAGAAATTCGTTGGGCACAACAAGCAGAATTGCAAAATGTTCAAGCTGCTTATATGGAAGAATTGAAAAGTTTATTGGCAAACTTCATTCGCACACATCAACAGTCAAATGCTTTGGGCTGGCTACTCTACACCTATTATTTGGGAGCAAATGACGGGGAAAAAATGCAAACCTTGTGGGATTTGTTACCCAAAAATAAGCGAAATGACTTTTTTGCGCAACAATATGAAGCGGCAACTTTAGCGGCAAATCGTTGGGTAAATCAACCTGCGATTGAGGTAAGCGCAGCTACACCTGAAGGTAAAATGGTGAATTTGAGCGATTTTCGTGGGAAATATGTGTTGCTTGATTTTTGGGCTTCTTGGTGCCGCCCCTGCCGAAAAGACAACCCTGAATTGCGCCGAATTTACGAACAATACCATGAAAAAGGGCTAGAAATTGTGGGCGTTTCTTTAGATGCCTCGCTTAATGATTGGCTAGATGCAATTGAAACCGACCAACTTCCTTGGGTACAAATTTCTGATTTAAAAGGCAAAATGTGCGAAGCAGCCCAAATGTATGAAGTTATGGGCATTCCTTTTAATGTTCTCATCAATCCACAAGGGATTATTATTGCACAAGATTTGCATGGAGAAAGGCTAAAAGAAAAGCTAAAAACGCTTTTGCAATAATTTTTTTAGGGTTTGGAATTTTTTAAAAGCTTCGAACCCTAAAAAAAGCAAAAAATTTGCTATTTTTGTAATTCATTAGACCTTCAAAAATAAACATGAGAAAGCTCCCTTACGGCATTAGTAATTTTGCGGAAATACCGAAAAGAGATTATTTCTTTGCGGATAAAACCCCATTTCTTCATAAATTGGAAGATTTGGGGGAGAAATATATTTTTCTCCTTCGCCCACGCCGTTTTGGAAAATCTTTATGGATTTCAATTTTACAACATTATTACGGAACACAATACAAAGAAAAGTTTCAAGATTTATTCGGCAAATATTATGTAGGCAAAAACCCAACAGAAAATGCCAATAACTACTTGATTTTGTGCTTTGATTTTAGTGGAATTGATACAAGTACAGCAGAAAGTACGTATCAAGGTTTTTTGCGAAAAGTGCTTTCAGGGACACATACTTTTATGGTTGATTATCCTAACTTTTTTACTAAAACACAGCACAAAAATATTCTACAACAAACTACTCCCGAAGGTACAATTTCTAGTTTATTTGATGCCTTGAATGAGGCAAAAAATGCCCTACCTGTGTATCTTTTAATTGATGAATATGACCATTTTGCGAATGAATTGCTTGCCTTAAATTTGAAGCATTTTCGCGCAATTGTGGGACGAAATGGTTGGGTAAGAAAGTTTTATGAAACAATAAAAACGGCAACGCGTGATGGACTTGTGGAAAGAATGTTTGTTACAGGAGTTTCCCCTGCGACTTTGGACAGCATGACGAGCGGTTTTAATATTGCATCGAGCCTAACTCGCGACCCCAATTTTCATGAAATGTTCGGCTTTAATGAGTCAGAGGTAGTGGATTTGCTTGAAAATGTGGGCGTTACACAGGAAAAGATGCCTTATACATTGGAGCAAATGCGGGCTTGGTATGATGGCTTTAAGATGAATGCGAAGGCAAAAAATCACATTTACAACCCAGATATGGTGCTGTTTTTTGGCAAAGAATATCTGTCAGCAGGAGAATTTCCTGATAAAATGTTAGATGACAACATTGCCACAGATTACGGCAAAATTCGCGGTATTTTTCAAATTGAGAATCAAGAGCAAAAACGAGTACAGGTTTTGAAAGATTTGTTGGAAAAAGGATTTGTGAGAACAGAAATCGTGAGCCGTTTTAATTTTGAGATGGAATTTGGTCAAGCTGAATTTATTAGTTTGCTCTTTTATATGGGCTTGTTATCCATTGAGAATCAAGAGTTTGGGCGCACGCAGCTCAAAATTCCAAATTACGTAATCAAAGCCTTATATTTTCAATATTTTTATCAACTATTGCGAGAAAGTGAACTAACACCTGTTTCCTTAGATGAAGTTTCGGAGGTCGTGTATCAACTAGCGAAATATGGCGATACTGACCCATTGAAAGAGCTGATAAACAACATTTTAGCCGAACATTCGCTTAGGGATAAGGCAAATTTTTCAGAAAAACATCTGAAAACCATTTTCATTACCTTGTTTTACATTTCGAATATTTACATTGTTGACAGCGAACCCGAAACCAAACAAAAATTCATGGATATTTTGTTGTTGGGGCGCAAAGATTTCAAAGTTCCCTTCAATTATTTATTCGAATTAAAATATGCTAAAAAGCCGAAAAAAGAGGAGAAAAATGCAGCAGAAAACGCTGATAATGAAGAATTTGATGAAAAAGTATGGTTGACAAAGTTGCGAGAAGAAACAATTACCCAATTAAATACGTATCGCAATACCGAAAAAGTGCGCAACATTGAAAATTTACGCTCCTATATTTTGATTGTGGCGGACATGAAAATTGCGTTTTTTGAGGAAATCAGTTGATTTTAGTAGAAATAAAATATGAAAAAATATCTTGTCTTTTTGCAATTATTCCTTGCTACGCTTGCGGTTCGGGCGGATTATTTGCTGATTCCGATGGATTATATGCAGTCGGAGCATTTGAAAGCATACGGGATTGCTTATTGGGTGCTGGAACATGGGATTGAGGTGGATTGGCTGCTGAATTATCGGGGGGGGAGTTTTATGTTTAAATTCGCGCCTCCGTTTGAGAATGAGCTGAAAATCAGGGGAGTACGTTATGAGCGTATTTCTGATGCAAAATCCACTACGATTGTGGCGGAGGTAACTTCTGATGCGGTGAACATGGACGATGTGAAGTTGGAAAAAGTGCCAAAAGTTGCGGTTTATTCGCCCAAAAACAAACAACCTTGGGATGATGCCGTAACGCTCGCCCTTACTTATGCTGAAATTCCTTACGATGTGGTGTATGACCCTGATATATTAGACGGAAAATTGAAGGACTATGATTGGTTACACCTTCATCATGAGGACTTTACAGGGCAGTATGGGAAATTTTGGGCTTCGTACCAAAATCAGCCTTGGTATCGCGAAGATGTGCAGTCGCAAGAGGAAACGGCAAGAAAATACGGTTTTAGCAAAGTTAGCCAAATGAAATTATCGGTTGCTAAAATCGTCAAAGAATTTATGGAAAACGGAGGGTTTATGTTTGCAATGTGTTCTGCAACAGACACTTATGATATTGCTTGTGCCTCAGAAGGTTCTGACATTTGCGAACAGATGTTTGATGGAGATGCTGCTGACCCTAATGCGCAAAACAAGTTAGATTTTAACCGCACGATTGCGTTCAAGGATTTTCAGTTAGTAACCAATCCTTTTATGTATGAATTTTCAACGATTGACGTAACAGAAACGCGCGGAATTTCTGAAAATATGGACTATTTTGCCTTGTTTGAATTTTCGGCAAAATGGGATCCTGTGCCTACGATGTTATGCCAAAATCACACTAAAACCATCAAAGGATTTATGGGGCAAACCACTGCTTTTAATTCTAGCATGATTAAATCGGAGGTGCTAATTATGGGCGAACTCAAAGCGTATAACGAAGCGCGTTATATTCATGGCAATTATGGCAAAGGAATGTGGACATTTTATGGTGGGCATGACCCCGAAGATTATCGCCACAATGTAGGGGAAGAGCCTACTGATTTAAAATTGCACCCTACTTCGCCTGGTTATCGCTTGATTCTCAATAATATCCTTTTTCCTGCGGCACGTAAAAAGAAACAAAAAACCTAGAAAAAAGGCTATACAAATAAAAAAGTCGGGACTTTTAACAAGCCCCGACTTTTATTTTTATATTAATTTCGCTAAATTAATTGCACTTAAATGCGGCAGCTAAAGCAGCCGCTACAAAAGTGCGTTTATTTAATGATAAAAATCTTAGTTCAATACCACTTTTTTCAATGCTTTACCACTCGGGGTAGTCACTAAAATAGAGTAAACTCCTGCAGTTTGATTTTCAAGGTTGAGCGTAAGCATTTCGCCTTCAAAAGAAACGTTTTGAACCATTCTACCCATCATATCATAAACCGTAGCAGTACAAGTTCCCGCTTTAATCCCTGAAAGTTGTAGATGAACAATGCCTTCGCTTGGATTGGGTGCAATGGTTACCAATTCATCAGCTAACATCGCATTGATGCTTATAGGTTGAGTAATTGTGAATTTTTTTGTATTCACATCATAAAAAATATTATCTACCGCTTCTACCATTACACGCGCATTTGTCGTAGGTGTATTCGGTAAAATGATAGTTTCTGCACCATCATTTGGCACATTTGCCGCCAATACCGTAGGGAAAGTAAGCCCGTTATTCGTTGATAATAAGATATTTACCAAAGGAACATTGATAGGAGCCGCCGTTGTTTGTGCCACATTCCATTTAATTGTCAAAGTATCTAAGGCAGGAAAAGCAACCGCTTGCACAACTGGATAAGTGATGTTAAAAGAATCAACAGTATTCACCACATTCAAGGTTACTAAATCATCATTATAAGTAACAGCTCCCCCTCCTGCGCGATTATCTCTCACCGTACAACGAAATTTCATGGTACGTGCATAACGAGGTTTCACTTCGCCTGCTTGCGTAAGGTCATTTAATACGCAGTTTTGTCTTGGATACAAGCGCGTAGGGTCAGCACCCGTCATCACAGAACGAAAGCAAGGGGCGTTTCCTACTTGTGCATTCCAATTACCTGCATTTCCCAAATCATATTGTTCCCACACATAAGAAATAGTATCATTGTCCACATCGGCACCATCTGCTGTAAGTTTGAAGAAAGTACGATAAGGGACATTAATTACGCCATTATATTTGAATGTAAGCGTAGGAACATTATTTTGAATGGGAGTGGTAACGGCACAAGCACCTGTAGAATTGCCTAATTTTGTCCAAATTTCTGACAAACTTTTGGCATGAAAATACGCATCGCTATTGCTTGTGATATTATTAGAACTGCAAATCCCTGCATACGCCATAATTGTCGTACCACTTCCTGGCTCATACGCAGCGTTTGCTACCCTATTTCCGCTACAAGCCCCTGTTGTTGAATTAAAAGTGTGATTTGCCCCAAATTGATGCCCAACTTCATGCGCCACATAATCAATATCAAAAGCGTCACCAATAGGTGCAGGAGAACCTGTAACGCCTCTTGCTTTATCAGAACTACATACTACGCCCAAGCCTGCGATACCACCGCCACCTGTGCTAAATACATGACCAATGTCATAATTAGGGCTACCTATTATGCTATTAACCGTATTAACATTCTGCGTTAGCATTGCAGAACCACTACTATTTGTATAAGGGTCAGTGCCTGAACTCAAATAAATCAACAAAGTATCATTCGGAATGATAATCAAACGCACGGATAAATCTGTTTCATACACTTGATTTACGCGATTGATAGAAGTGATCATTCCTGCCAATGCGCCAGCTTTTGTACCACCATGATAAGCCGCATATTCACCCGTACAAGCCAAAGCCAAGCGATAAGTGCGTAAATCTGTACCAAAATCTACATTTGGTGTAAGCGTTCCTGTTTCGGTATTTGCAATGAGTTCTCTGTTTAATCCATTCAACTCTGTATTTTCGATTTCATTCTCCTCATCACCATTCAAACAAATATGTCCTTTTGTGTGAGGAATTAATTGCGCACGATAATAAGAAATGTATTGTGTTTCACCTTCTTTTAAGGAAATCGGGTCAATGTAATAAGCGCCTTTTGCTGTTAAAACAGAAGCATGAAATCCTTTTTGCGTAATATCGCAACGAAGGGTAGCACCTCTATCATCAACGCCCTGCCCTACAAAAGTGTGAATATTGGGATAGGCTTTTGCCAAATCGGGGTGCATAACAGGAGAATACACAATGCGGAATTGAGAAAATCCTCCTTCGGGACGAGGCAAAGAAAGAACCAAAGGCGTTTGTGCTGCGCTTGTAAACTCTTCAGGAGCTTGCGCTAAATATGCCGCCATATCCGATTTTAACAACTGTAAGGCACGCGCTTCCTTTACTTGAATCATCGGCTTTTGCCAAAAATCAAGTGCCGAAATGTCCTGCCATAACCATTCTGATTGAGCAAAACTACTCTGAAAACCTAGCAAACAGAATAAGCCGAGTAAAAATTTTGTGTGATAGAAATGTTTCATCTAATAAAAATATAATAAGTAATGGATAATTGACAACTGATAACGGAAAATGACTTCAAACTACTCATTATCAATATTTTGAGTAAAAATATTAACATAAAGTAATTCTTGCCAAGTATTTAGGAGAGAAATAAGCTTCCCTAAGAATAAAAAACATAACGTATATTTTTTGCA
>JBJXHA010000146.1:0-4982 GCA_046160275.1 Bacteroidia bacterium
CCATGCAATTCCTCTTTTATCGCCAAAGTCAAATCAAAACGATGAAGACAGACATCGAACTCAAACCGATTTTGCCTTTGATTGCGCAGGAAAACCAAGCAAAATTTGCCGATGCGGTGTTGCAACATTTCATTGACAAAGGCGAAGATAGCAAGTTGAAATATTTGCTTACGCTCGTTACTTTGTTTGGAAATGAAGATACAATGGAAAGGGTAAAGGCTAGAGTGGGGAAATTGGTGGATTTAGGCAGAGGGAAAATGGCGGAGAACATTGTCCACGCGCTTGCTTTGAATGGTTCTAATAAATCGCTTCGCGCCATCGAGTTTTTCTCTCGAAAATATGCATCTAAACAAAAAAACATTGGTGCGGCAGCTCTTCAAGCCTTTGATATTGCGGCGAAAGAGCGTGGCATCACCGCCTTTGAACTTGCCGACTTGATTACGCCTAATTTTGGTTTTGAGGGTTTGTATAAAACGTTTTACATTGGCGAAAAAGAATATCGTGCCTTCATTGATAATCAATTTAAACTTGCTTATTTGGACGAGGACAATAAAAAAACGGCAACTTTGCCCAAAGCCGCAAGTGCTGAGTTGAAAGAGGAATTTAAGGCAGTTGGGAAAGAGGTGCGCGAGGTAGTCAAATCGCAGTCTTTACGCATGGAACATTATATGGTAACGCAAAGACGTTGGCAAGTCGAAGATTGGCAGGCATTTTATTTGAACAATCCTGTGATGTTTGTGTATGCGATGAAACTGATTTGGGGTGTGTTTGATGAAGAGGGCAACTTGATAGATACTTTCCGCGTAACCGAAGATGTGGAATTATTAAACATTGAATATGAGGAAATTGAGTTAGAATCGCCTAATACTGTGGGCATGATTCACCCCTTGATGATAGAGGAGGATGTAAAAATGGCTTGGCAGCAACAACTTGCTGAGGATAAAATTGAGCCGATTTTCCCCCAACTCAATCGCCCTGTGAAATTTCCAGAAGAAGAAGAAAAAGCGCGAAAAATCTTAAAAAACTTTGTGGGCAAAGCTTTTAATGGCGGACAATTACGTGGAAAACTCGAAAAATCGGGCTGGTTGCGTGGCTCTGTTATAGACGCAGGCATGATTTCCTCTTATCGCAAGGTTTTTCATTCGCTAGGTATTGATGCAATTATTGAAATAGAAGGAATTATGGTGGACCATTATGAAGAGTACGACCCACAATTTGGCGACTTGATGTTTGTCAAAACCAATTCCGTAAAAATAGGCTCCTATACTTATGATGAGCCCAAAGATGAAAAAGATGAACGATTAATTAAAATTGGCGACCTGCCTGCGGTTATTTATTCCGAAGTAATGAGTAATTTGCTACCTTTAGTCGTGGAAAAGGCTGCGGAGTAGTTTTATTTACAATAATTTTGGGTTAGCTCATTTCAGCAATAGCCGAAATAACCTAACCCAAAATTATGTTTTCAGCACCATCAAACTAATATAATTGTTAATTCAAAAGGTTAAGATAGAAAAGTTTGACATTTTTCACCCAAAAATAAAAATTATTACGAAAAAAATTTTTGTATTTCACGAATACTCAATACCTTTGCTTCCGCAAAAAAATTCCACATTATGAATGAAGGTGTAGGTTATATTGGTCTTATCGTTCTGATTGCGTTAGCAATCGTATTGGGCTTGTTATTAACAAGTTTTGGTCGCCTATTCGGACCTTATCGCCCCAACAAAGTCAAAGAAGTTGTGTATGAATCGGGTATGGACCCCGTAGGTACTGCACATGAACGCTTTGCAGTGAAATTTTATTTGACTGCGATGTTATTCATCTTGTTTGACATTGAGGTAGTTTTCATGTATCCTTGGGCGGTAAACTATACCAAATTACTCAATGCGTATGGAGCTTTTCCTTTTATTGAAATGCTCGTGTTCATTGTCATCTTGTTTGTAGGATATATTTATGTTTACAAAAAAGGTGGCTTAGATTGGGATTAATTAATAGAATAAGTTGTTGATAAACAATAATTTATTCCATTATTCACTATTCATTATTCACTTACTTTTAAAATATGTCAATCGAAAAAGCAATCGAACAGCAAGGGTTTGTATTAACCACGATGGATAGCCTTACACAATGGGCGAGAGCGAATGCAGCTTGGCCTATGCCGATGGGTTTGGCTTGTTGTGCTATTGAAATGATGGCTTTTGCGGGACCTAAATATGACGTTTCACGTTTTGGTTCTGAGCGTTTTAGTTTCTCGCCTCGCCAAGCCGATGTGATGATTGTTGCGGGTTGGTGTACCTATAAAATGGCGCACGCAATTAAGCGGATTTGGGACCAAATGCCAGACCCAAAATGGTGTATTGCGATGGGAGCTTGCGCTTCTTCTGGCGGTATGCATCGTGTTTATGGGGTTGTGCAAGGGATTGATACTTTCATGCCCGTAGATGTGTATATTCCCGGTTGTCCTCCGCGCCCCGAAGCTGTGTTACACGCATGGATGACAATGCAAGAGAAAATTAAAAAACACTCTTTGCAATTTGATAAATAATTCGCCTAACACGCGAAAAATACTTCAAACAAAGGAGTTTTGTGCTACTATTTTAGGAGCATGAGGCTCTTTTGTCGTTTTCATCACCCAAACCTTGGTTTCCCTATTGATGTAAGCAAAGAAATTTATCCGCTAATTTATTATAAAATACGATGAAAAAAATCTTTTACACCATTATTTGTTGCTTGCTTTCGCTGCCTATTTTTGGGCAATGGAGCAACCAGTCCCTTACTTTTGGAGGGGCATTGAGAGAATATCGTTTGTATGTTCCTGCAAATTATCAGCCCTCAAAACCTGCATCTGTGGTAGTTGGCTTGCATGGTTTGGGTGATAATATGAACAATTTTAGTGGAATTGGCATGAATTATATTGCCGATACTGCAAATATTTTGGTTTTGGTACCGCAGGCACTCGCCGACCCTTTAGTTGGAACTGCTTGGAATTCGGGCGCAGGTTTTGGTTATTATCCTAATTCAAATGTCAATGATGTGGGATTTTTAAATGCAATGCTAGATGCTACGATTGCAAATTATGCAGTAAATGAGCAACGTATCTATATTTGCGGCTTTTCGATGGGAGGTTTTATGACCGAAAGAATGGCTTGCGAGTCTAATCAACGCATTGCTGCAATTGCCTCTGTATCAGGTACAATTGGGAGCGGCATTGCCCCCTGCACACCAGGAAGAGCTGTTCCTGTGGCGCATTTTCATGGTACAAGCGATGGAACAATATCTTATAGCAGTAACTCTTTTGGTGTAGGTGCAGATTCGCTTGTTAATTTTTGGCGAATCAACAATCAATGTAATCCAGTCCCGCAGCAAAATACTTTTCCTGACCTTGTGGCAGATGGGCTTACAATTGACCATTTTTTATACAGCAATGGCTCGCCTAGCAGCGATGTGGAGTTTTTCAAGGTAAATAATGGTGTACATAATTGGTTGTTTATCCCTCAAAACGACATTGATTATACGCTTGAAATTTGGAAATTTTTCTCCAAACACAGCCTTCAAACTACTTCTATTGCCAATCCAACAAACAAAGAGGTTTTTCACATTTATCCTAATCCTGCCGCCGAAAAATGGAGAATTTCCTTTACTTCTACGCAAAAAGGAGAAATACAACTTTTTGATTTACAAGGGAACCTCATTTTATCTAAAAACGTAAGTGGAGAAGAAACCGAAATTGACATAAAAGAACATTCTCTTGCAAAAGGGATTTACCTCTTGCATTGGAAAGGGACTTATCAAAAAGTGTTGGTAGAGTAAGTAACAGTTTACAATTAATAGTTATCAGTAAACAGGCATAACGCATTGATAGTTAGTTTTTTATAATAAAAAATTATCACCAAATACTTAGAATATTTTAAGTAATTTACCAAAAGGATTAAATTTTTTTAATCATCATAAGCAACTGATAATCAATTATTTTAATCATTATCAATTCTCCATTATTAATTATCAATTACTTAAAAGAGCTTGCTACAAAGCGTTTTTCATATAAAAAGTTCGAAATGCTTTTACAGCGTTTCGAACTTTTTATATGAACTAATATGATTTGTAAATTACTTGTAGGCAAATTTCGCCAAGATTATTGCACTCTTTTAATGCTACAACCTACTGATTTTGTGGTTTTTACCGCAATTTCCTCATTTTTGGCAAGAGATTTAATTGCATTACTTAAAAACGTTTCTTTCACTGCGCTCATGTCTTTCGGATTGTCATCTATTGCGCCACGATACACAAGTTTGCCTTCTGCATTGAACAAGAAACATTCAGGGGTGCGTGTTGCGCCAAAAGCATCAGCTACAATAGATTTTTGGTCAATTACATAAGGGCAGCTATAATTATAGAAACCTTGTGTTTTGCCATACGTTTTCATTGCCTCATAAGAATCCTCATCTCCACGTTTTGCCTCATTAGAATTGATAATAATTGAACCAATTCTCGCTTCGCTCGCTTCTTTCAAAACGTCTAAAATACGACTTTCATTCGAAACAACATAGGGGCAAGTATTACAAGAGAAAAATACCAAAGTTCCTTTTTCGCCCTTCGCTTTTTCAATTGTGGTAGCATTGTCCGAAATTACATCTGTCATTTCTGCGGTAGCCATCGGAATTTCAGCCCCTAACTCAATGGGAGTCATGCTTTTTTCAGAAGTGAACGCTGTAACTACTACAAAAACAGCTATCAAACTCAAGAAATACGTTACTTTTTTCATCGAATATAAGATGTTAAAATGTGATATAAAATTACTGTACTATAAGACGCAAAAGGTGCTACTTTTGTTTTATTTTCAACAAAAGTAGCACGTAAAAACCTATTCCACAATCACCTTTTGCGTGCTAATTTCGTTGCCGACTTTACACACTATGAGATATATGCCTTTTGCTAATCCCTTGGTTGTCATTTCCCAATGTTCAAAAGTAGTGGCTTGGAAG
>JBJXHA010000147.1:0-10175 GCA_046160275.1 Bacteroidia bacterium
TTGATAAAGTACTTAAAAGCGAGGATAAAGAAAAGACAAGCGTAGGTAATTACTTCCTATGCTTGTCTTTTCTTTATCCTAAAATGAACGTATTACCTTAATCCTTGAAAACCACATTCATTTCTTATCTCATCAACGTTACATTCCCTCTATACTCCTTGCTTCCAATTGATAAAAGGTAATAATAAACGCCTGTACCCTGTTCTTCTCCTGTCCAAACTTTTTTTACGTCAGTAGAAAGGAAAATAGGGCTTCCCCATCTATCAAAGATTTCGAGTTGAAAGGTTTCGTTTCCGTCATATTCGATAAGAAAAGTGTCGTGTGTGCCATCTCCATTAGGGCTGAATACATTGGGTACAAATAAATGAGGCGCTTTGATAGCAAAAATTTTGCTGATGCTACTGCTACAATATTCGTTGCTTGCCAAAAGTTTTATGACCCATTCTTTTGCTTCTTTAAATGTATAGCTAGGATTTTCTTCCGTAGAAATATAAGTGCCACTTCCAAAATCCCATAGATAACTGCTGGCATTTTGCGATTGATTGACAAAATTGATAGGTTTCCCTAGCAATAAGGCTTGGTCGGATAAGGTAAAATCAGCTGTGGGTGGAGGTAAAACCTCTATAGCATCATTTTGATAAGTCGCAGCGCAACCTCCAGCTCCTACTACGGTCAAGGAAACAGGATAAACGCCCACATTTTCAAAAATATGGCTTATTGCCCCCTGATTGTTTACCGCCTGTCCATCTCCAAAATTCCAAATATAAGCAATTTCATTGCTTGCAAGATTTTCAAAATGTACATTTAAAGGTGCACAGCCTTTCGGGAAAGTCTGAATATAATCTGCAATCGGTCTTGGATTCACTTTTAAACTAATCGTATCAAATTCTCGACAAAATCCCTCTGTCATCATCAATACATAAGTCATATTTACATAAGCATAGACCCAAGGCGTTGGCGCAACTATATTGCTAATGTTTGTATTAGGTGACCATTGATAACTAGGGTTGCCATTTCCACCTGTTGCAATGAGTTGTAAGGTATCTCCCTCACAAATAGTGCTTGTATCGCCTGCGATTTCGATGTTTGCATTCAAACTAGGAGAAGATAAAATGTGAATACTGTCCGTAGTAGCACAAGCCCCCGTTTGAACCGTCAAATAAAAGGTATTATCTCCTGTCAAAGTCGCATTTGTTTGTAATTGATGATCAGGCGAAGTTAAATTGTTGGGATTCCAACTCACAATAGTCGTTTGCCCACTCGATAAGCCATTAAACCAACTGTACGAACCATTTAACACTAGACTATTTCCACAAACTAAGGTATCTTTTCCTGCGGCTGCAAGCGGTGTAGGTAATACACGCACAGTCGCTTGATAATCGTCACTCACACAACCATGCGAACTGTTTACGGTTAAAGTATAAGTGGTTGTAGTCGGCGGGCTTGCCATTGGCTCATACACATTTTGGCTGCTCAACCCTATGGGTGGCGACCAAGTATAAGTATAAGTGGCTGTATTATCCCAATCACCATCGGCAAGACCTATTAGTTTTACACTATCTTGCCCACATATTTCATAGGAAACCCCAGCATTTGCCGTAGGAAGCGTATGTACATAGAGCGTAGTCGTATCTGAGCCATAACAACCATTTGCTTCTGCCACAAGGGTATAAGTTGTGGTAAATGGAGGCGCACTAATGGGCGTTGCCAGCGTATCTTCCCCATTTGTTAAACCCAAATTAGGTGTCCATTGATAATTATAAGTTGCGCCAGCACCTGATGCAAAGCCTTGCAACATAATCGAATCGCCTGCGCAAACTGCTTGCGTTGGACCTGCATTTACAATAGGGGTAGGATTCACATTAATTGTTACGGTACTCAACGTATCTAAGGTCGTAACCAAGCTACTACATCCCGTAGGGGCAGTTACCACTAAAGTATAAATGGTCGTAGTATTCGGGTGGGCAAAAGGATGCCATAAAGTAGAGTCGTTAAGCCCCGTACCAGGAAACCAAGTATAGGTATAAGGAGGCGGCACTTGACTTTGATTAATGACGGTAGGTTGCAAAAATACGCCAAAACCTCCTTGACAAATCGTAGTATCTCGCCCTGCATCGACAATAGGTAAGGGCAATATGGTAACATCAACAGAATCTATTTCAGAAGTACAACCGTTTACATCAGCCATTTGAACGAGGTAAGTGGTTGTACCAAAAGGAGGATTTACCACAGGATTAGGTACGTAAGGCGTACTAATGCCGCAGCCATTTCCACCCACGCAATTCCACGTATAATAATAAGGTGCGCCCGCTCCACCCCAAGGAGTTACATTCAGTTGAACGCCCCCTGTTCCTGCACAAAAAGCGGTATCATTCACCGAAATTGCATAGAAATTGGTGTTGACCTTAATAAAAATAGTATCTGAACTTTCGGCACTTGGCGGACAAGGTATGTCATCTATTCCTTTGATAATGAGGCGATACATAGAGCCACCGTTGGCGCAGGAAGGATAAATACACATTTGCCCCGATAAAGTACCGTTATTATAGGTAGCAGTTGGATAAGACAACAAAGTATAACCGCCATTCACCACAGACTCACAAGTGTAGCTATAAAGAATACTATCAGACAAGGTCAAGTCTTGTATGGCAAAAGAATAACACAAAGAATCGGTTTGATACATATATAAGGTATCGCCTACTGCTTGCAAATTGCCGAAGTTATGGGTAACAATGGGCGGCAAAGGCACAGGGTCGCTGATTTTAATAAATACTGTATCTGTTACTGACATTAAATTATTGCATTTTCCATTATCTGTTGCCCCAATTATCAAAGGAACAACTTGCCCCTCATAACTACAATCGGGAGTCCAACATACTTCAAGTGTGAGCGGATTCCAACCCGTAGCCGTAATCGTAGCAGAACCTTGTGTAATTGGGCTTAAACCATACCAAGTTAGACTATCTTGGGCATTTATATCCGAAAAAACTACTTGATAACAATTTGCATCGAAGGCATTGCAATAAATCGTATCATTTGCAAAAGTATTGCCTGTCAAATCATGCAAAGCCGCAGGGGGATTATTCGGAGGAATAGAAATCTTGATATATACCGTATCTTTGTCCAATGAATCCGTGTTACATATTGCATTATCAACGGCTTGTATCTCAAAAGGAATGACCTGACCCACATATTGGCAATCGGGTGTCCAGCAAATTTCACCACTTAAAGGATTTGTACCTGTTACGGTAAACGTTGGGGCATTTGCTCCTGTAAACACAGGGCTTAAAGGCGTTGCAGTAAGGGTTTGCGTACTATTTGCATCGTTTACTGTAAAATCGTAACAGAAATTATCCAACGCATCAATGAAAATCGTATCTCCATTAACTGTATTTCCCGCTAAATTATGGACAATGTTTGGTGGCGCATTAGGAGCTAAGGTTACTTTTACATAGACCGTATCTTTGTCATCTCCTGCATTGTTACAAACCCCTGTATCTGTCAAATCAAAAACAAGCATCAGCAATTGATCGGCATATTGGCAATCGGGAGTCCAGCAGAGTTGTGCAGCCATAGGATTTGTACCACTTGTAACAAGGGTAGGCGGATTCGTTCCCGTAAAAACTGCGCCACTTCCTACTAACGTTAAAGTAGTTGCAGTGTCTATGTCAATGCCCGAAAGGTTAAAGCAAAAGCTATCTAGTGCTTCTACAATCACTGTATCGCCATTATGCGTGGTGTTATTAAGGTTTATCGTAAGTTGTGGAGGAGTATTAGGTGGAATCTGAACCAATACATAAATACTAGTTGTGTCGGTATGCGTAACATTACAAGCACTATAATCGGTAGCTAAAAAAGAAAGTTGAATCGTTTGATTGGCTAAAGCGCAATCGGGAGTCCAACAGACCTGACCCGTAATAGGGCTAGTTGTATTATTTAAAGTAATTGTTGCTCCATTCGTTGCCGAAAAAATAGGCGAAAGTGGAGTCAATGAAAGTGAATCGCCTTCGGGGTCATTAATGGTAAAAGGATAACAAAGGGTATTGGTTGCATTTACAAGAATCGTATCATTCGAAAGATTCAATCCCGTATAATTTGGGCTAATTAAAGGCGCAGTATTAGGCGGAAGATAAACATGAATATAAAAAGTATCAAACGCCACCCCAAATCCAGGACAATCACCTGTATCTTCTCCTTTGATAATGACAGGAATAGTTTGCCCAACATAGGAACACTGAGGCTCCCAGCAAATTATTCCGTTCAAAGGATTTACACCACTTGTTGTCAAGTTAAAAGTGGGATTACTCGTTAAAGGAGTGGTGAGTGTAGAAAGCAAATTTCCCACCATAATAGAGTCAAATACTTGAATATCAATACAAGTAACTTGTTGCGCAGGCATAAATACCGTATCTAAATTAGATTGCGCCCCACCAAAATTAAAGGTAACATCGGGTGGAGCTTCTTGTGGCAAGCAGGCAAGCACGTGGACTTGAATGTCTTGTTTATTTTCGCTCAATAATTGCCCATTTCTATATTCAAACACAGAAACTGCCATCACAAAAATCCCTAAGTTCGCAGGGTTAATTACCATACTTCCCGACTGAGGGTCTAAGGTAATGGTTGAGCCAGGCCCAAAAGGATTCGTGAAGTTATGCCCTGGAGAAAAAACGACATTATTATATATGGGCGGTCCCATGGGGTTTGTCGTAGGATTAATAATAGGGCTTCCTCCGCCTGTAATATTGGGGTTTACAGCTCCTAGCCCTGCGAAATTCGTACCTGTATAGGGATTGGTCAGCGCATAATACAATGAATCGCCATCTATGTCCGTTGCTGAGTAATCGAAAGTTGCTGTTTGCGCTTGGCAGAAAAAGAGAGGAGGCGTATTGTTAAAAATCGGCATGGTATTACAATCTGCAAGACCGGGGTCAGGCACATGCGCCAAAAACGTTACCCCTTCTCCCAGAGGCGTTACCAAATTATTAATAGCACTGTTTCTACAACACCTTGCCCAAGCAATATCATAACCTCCTGCACTTGGCGGGAGCGTTAAGGTAGTGATATAAATTCCTTCTTCAATACAAAGATTGGGAGTAGTAGTTACACAAGGTCCCCAATTGGGCGTAATTTGAGGGGTAATCGGCGGAATAGGCACTGCTATTGTTTGATAAATGCTTCCACTTGCATCAAAAATAAAAAGATGCAAAGGATTATCATACGGAGCTTGTCCATTTAGACAATCTCGATATAGTTTTAAGGTAACTTGATAGGTATTCGTAACGGGATTCAAACATTCGTAATATAACTGCGCCCCAACAATGTGTGTGGCATAACTAGAAAAACTGGAAAACAAAAGCAGCAAGAGATAGATGAACCTTTTCATAAAGTAGTGTGCTTAAATGTATAGTGCGTTTTAGGGTTCGGAACTCTTCAAGCGTTCCGAACCCTAAAGATGGTGGCTCACAAAGATAAGTCATGCCTTGCAGTTTTGCAACAGATGTAACGATTTTGGGGTGAATGGTAAAATTTAGGGAGGGAATGGCGAGGATTTTTTTAATTGCTAAGTGCTAGGCATTGCCTAGCTCCTACCAATTAAGAACGACAATTATCAATTATTCAGTAATTTCACCTTCATCAACACAGGCTGATGGTCGGAATAGTCGAAGCCGAGGTCTATGCCTTTGGTATAACTTACTTCTACATTCGGAGAAACGAGAAAATAATCTATCACCGTTTGATAAGAAGAATCGGGGTGAAAAGGTGTAAGATTAGAGCGATTGGTTGGGATTTCGGTTTGATATGCCCATTTCCAACCTGCTTCGGGATAGTTTTCAGTTACCCAATTTGCAGGGTTATTGTGCTTGGGTTCAAAACCTTTAATTCCTTTAAAATTAGGAGGATATTGGTTCCAGTCACCGCCCATGATTACATAATTCCCGTTCTTTGCTGCTTCCAACAAAACCACTTTAATTTGTTCTAACTCAATCTTTTTCATTTCTCCCTTTGGGTCATAAGCCGAGTTATGCGTATTAATTAAGGTCAATTGCTTTCCATTTTTTAGCGGAATTGTATGTGTAGTAAAGCATCTATCCAAATAAAAAAGATAATCGGGAAAATGAGGGAAAGCATTTAATTGATAACGTTGCGCTTTTGTAGGAGTCAAACGAGAAAGTGTAAAAATACCACTTTGTACGTGACCCATCGGCTCGGTATAAGGAACAGGCACAAACTTTACATCATAATTCTTTCCAAATGTCGTGGCATATTGCGGAAATAACCTTGCCACCGTTCCAATTTGAGAACTATCCCAGCTCCGCGCCGAATAAGTGTCTATTTCTTGCAATAATGCAAAATCTAAAGAATCTTTTAGCGTATTTAAAGTAGAAACAACCCCCTTTAAATTCTTTTCTACCCATTCTTTTTTACTATGTACCGTTTTTCCGCCATCATAAAAAAAATCTGATTCCTTGCCTAAGCCACAATAACCTATGTTCCAAGTTAAAACGTGCAAACTTGTGGTATCTTTTAACAATTCCCCTTTTCCTTGAATCGCCAAAGGTTCTAAGCCGATAGGTTGATAATCTGTAACATAAGCAAAAGTCAATACACCTGTAATGTATAAAATAGGTAAAGATGCAAGCAGCAAAATACCTTTCGTAAAGCGAATCAGCTTTTTCTTCATGGTTTAAATAAATGTTTTGGTAACGTAACAAACTTCCTAGTATTTTTATAACGTTAAAAACATAGAATAGTTTTCTTTTTCTCGCGTCTGAGTTTGTTTTTTGCCGCTAACTAAACCAACTCATAAACCCACACTTGTCTGTTTTTATTGGCGTAAAGTGTTTTTTTTCTCAAAAATAAGAAGGTTTGTTTCCTAAAACAGAATAAGCGTGTCATTTTTTTGAAAATTATTGCCCTCTTTTGGTATAATTTTCTCATTGTGTAGGAAAAAGTAAAAACAGAACACAAAGTTTTACTAATTTTGTGAAAAATTTTATTTCTTCTTAGGTAAATAAAAATGAAATATTTCTTAATAATGAGTTGGGTGCTATGGGGGTTTTTGTATGCACAACCTGGCACCGAAAAACAACTAACAAAACGTGGACTTGAGCGTATGCAAACAGGTGATTTTGAGGGAGCTGCTAAAGATTTTACCATTGTCATTAGCCTAAATTCGGTGAATGATGCTGCGTATTATAATCGTGGATATGCGAACCAAAAATTGCAAAATCATACAGATGCAATTAAAGATTTTACCTATTCGATAGATATTAAGCCTGATAATCCCGATGCCTATTACAATCGTGGGGTTTCAAAATTGGCATTAGAAGACTTCTATGGCGCAATGACAGATTTTAACATTGCGATTAAAGGGAGAAGTAAAGACCCTCGTTTTTTTGTAAATCGTGCAAGAGCTAAAAGCGGCTTAAAGGATTTTCGTGGGGCAATTTCAGATTATACGGTTGCCATGAAAATGGACAATAACATCGAATTTCTATATGAACGTGCCTATGCAAAGGTCTCCATTAAGGACTTTGTAGGCGCAGTAGAGGATTTAACTGAGGTAATTCGCCGCGAGCCGGGGAAATTTGAGCCTTATAATGCGCGCGCTACTGTAAAATATCAAGGCGGCGACAAAGATGGAGCTTGCCAAGATTGGAGCAGGGCAGGGGAAATGGGTGATGTCTCGGCGTATGAAAAAATTGGAAAGTTTTGTAATTAATATGCTGTTTATCAGGTAAGTATAAAAGTTCTGAACTCTTTGAAGAGTTCAGAACTTTTATACTTTTATTTCTTACTTCTTCTTCTTATCCTCATAATATCCGCCCCAATCCTCTTCTTCGTCATCATCATGTTGCGAGGAACTAAACATACCACTCAAAATATCTTGAAATTTACTGCCCGAAGTCAAGCCTTGTTTGCTAATCAAAGAATGTTCTGCCAAACCATGCAACACAAATTCCATCCACAAATATTTTTCGGCATCTTTCGCGCTAGGCTGATATTGCTTTACCAGATTTGCTAAGTTTGGCACAGTGTTCAAGGCTTTTTGATAGGCATTATCCTCAGCATCATAGACCAAATCTAAGTTATTTCCTTTGCCAAACCAATCTGTAATACTTTTATAAGGATGTTCTTTGGAACTTCTTTTTAATTTTTCGGGATTAGGAAAATGCGTGGCAAATACCCTACGTAAAGCCTTAGAAATCAAGCGTTGCGCCACCATTGCAGCTCCTTCTCTCTCTCCCTCATACACCAATTCAATTTTCCCTGTAATGGCTGGAATTACCCCCATCAAATCACTAATTCTACTATAAGTGCTTGATTCTCCATTGATTAACATTCTTCTTTCTGCCGCGCTATATAAATTTTGATATGCCGAAATCGTTAAACGCGCCGACACACCACTTTTAGCATCAACATACTCGCTTGTTCGTGCTTCTTGCGCAATTTCCTCAATCATCATGGCGCATAAAGGCGAAATCGTAATCGGTTTTTCTTGTGCCGCCAAAATTTTTGCCTCTTGTTGCGTAATTTTCAACGATTGTTCGATAGATTTGGGATAATGCGTCAAAATTTGGCTTTCGATACGGTCTTTCAAAGGGGTAACAATGCTACCACGATGCGTATAATCTTCGGGATTGGCAGTAAACACAAATTGAATGTCTAAAGGCAAACGCAATTTGAAGCCACGAATCTGAATATCCCCTTCTTGCAAGATGTTAAACAAGGAAACTTGAATCCTCGCTTGCAAATCAGGCAACTCATTTATTACAAAAATACAACGATGCGAACGCGGAATAATGCCATAATGGATTACACGCTCATCTGAATAAGGTAATTTTAAAGTTGCCGCCTTAATCGGGTCAACATCACCAATCAAATCTGCCACCGAAACATCAGGCGTAGCCAACTTTTCAGCATAACGTTCTTCTCGATGTAACCACACAATGGGAGTATCATCTCCTTTTTCGGCAATTAAATCCTTCGCAAAACGAGAAAGCGGTTGCAAAGGGTCATCATTTAACTCCGAACCCTGCACAACGGGAATGTATTCATCTAACAAATCCGTCATCATACGCGCAATTTTGGTTTTTGCCTGTCCCCGCAAGCCCAAAAGGATAAGGTTATGGCGCGAAAGAATCGCCCGTTGCAAATCTGGAATTACAGTTTCTTCATAGCCAATAATTCCCTCAAACATTTTTTCTTTGTTTTTTAGTTTGAGAATTAAATTCTCTCGCAACTCCTCCTTAACACTTTTAGGGCGATACCCTGCCGCTTTGAGTTGTCCCAAAGTTTGAATTTGGTGAATGTTCATGATGATGTATTATTTTGCCTAAAAACCCAACAAAGGTAAAAAAGTTTTTAGGTTTCTGCGGTTGTTTTTCCTTAGTTTCCTAAAAAAAACAGGCTTTTCCAAATTCCTTTTTCCTTCCTAAGATTCTTTTCTTACTTTTGCCTAAAATTGTGTACTTTTATTGAAATTTCATTCATTTTTTACTGAATATATCATGAATAAATCGTTTTTGTATTTTGTAGTAGGAGCAGTGATTCCTACTTTGTTGATTTTTGGGATATGGAAATGGGCAATGGGGGGCAAAATGGGGCTTCATTTTTTACCCGAAAAAAAACACCATGAGCACAATGAAAAACATAGAGATAGCGGAGATGCAGAAGTTTTGTTAACAATTTCTGGCTCTAATACGCTGGGGGAACAGTTACTCCCAAACATTGCAAAGGCGTTTTTGGCAGAGAAAGGCGCGAAAGATGTTCAGATTGAGCGGGACGACCAAGAGGCTACGGTTTCGGGCGAATTGAATGGTAAAAGTGTGAGTATCAATATCATTGCAAAAGGGAGTGGTAGCGGTTTTAAGGATTTGGGCGAAGAAGAGGCAGATTTAGTGATGGCTTCTCGTCAAATCAAGCCTGAAGAAGCGGCAACTTTGAGCAAAAAGGGAGATATGTTTTCTCATTCTGCTGAGCATATTTTAGGCTTAGATGGAATTGCAGTAGTCGTAAATCCTGCCAATAATTTGCGCAGCCTTACCTTGAAACAAGTTGCGGATATTTTTAGGGGAAGAATCACCAATTGGTCGGAATTGCCTGCTGCGAGAATTTCTGATAAAATTAAAATTTATGTAAGAGATAGTAAATCAGGGACTTACGAAGTGTTT
>JBJXHA010000148.1:0-28544 GCA_046160275.1 Bacteroidia bacterium
TTTTTCTTTGGTGTTTTACATTTTTATAGGAGAAGCATTAAAACCCTATAAATATTATACAAAGTAATATTTTTTTAATTGGATTAATATTTCATGAAAATACCCAGAACAAGAAAAATATTTTTATTTTAAAAACATCTTAATTTTTCGGAAAAATACAGGAAAGCTCCTTGAAAGGTTTTTCCAGGAAATGGAAAAAAAGGAGAAATCAGGAGGATAAACTGAACAGAGTTGTATGTTAAAAAGTAGTAAAAATCAACCTTTTAGATATAAGAATTTAGTACGTACTTTGCAAAGTAGAATCAATCAACCAATTATTATTCAACTGATTATTAAATCACAACCTTAAAATCAATATGCACAACCACGTATCTACACCTACCCGTGTAACAGACATTGAACTGTTTTATCTTATTTTGGAATGTTATGGATGGGAATGTCCTTCGTCTTCTGATTTAGAAGAATGTAATATCCGTTTTAATAACCCCGAAGCAATCCTTGCCTTTTCTTCTCGCAAAACCATTTTAGAAATTGGTTTTCATGAGCCGTTAAACTTAATGAGCCTTCGTATTTCTGATGTTTTTAGAAAGCAGTCGGTTTTGTTTCATTTTATGTATAATCAGCAGCCAGAAAAACTATTGGAATGGTTTGCAGCAGTAAGCGAAGAGTTGACTTTGGAAAATTACCCTGAATTATTGAAACAAGCCTCTAGCAAATGTGAAATGATTTTGTTAGAAGTAAACAATCAACAAATGTATGAAGTAATTCCGCCGCATAATGGGCAAGCGGAAATGTAGGAATAGTTAAGAGTGAATAATGAATAGTAATTTTAAGTGGCTGATAATCAAGAATTTAAACAATACTTATTTTTTATTTTTTCATCACTTTTGCTTACCACAAATAGAAATTAATTAAAATTAAAAGAGGCTACTTTTTAGGCAGCCTCTTTTTTTATCGTTTTACCTCGTCAAATACATATTCCTTTCTGAATAGGCTTTTTCGAAAAAGGGGTCTTCGAGATTTTCGATGAACACAATTTTCTCGCCTGTGGATTTCATTTCGGGACCGAGTGCTTTGTTTACATTCGGGAATTTGTCGAAAGAAAATACAGGAACTTTGATGGCGTATCCTTTCAATTTAGGTTTGAAATCGAAGTCGGTAACTTTATGTGTCCCTAACATGATTTTCGTAGCATAATTTACATAAGGAATTTGATGCGCTTTGGCAATGAAAGGCACAGTACGCGAAGCTCTTGGATTTGCCTCAATCACATATACCGTCTCATTTTTAATGGCGTATTGAATGTTAATCAACCCCTTGACATTCAAAGCTAAAGCGATTTTTTTCGCATATTCTTCCATGTCTTGTTTTACCTGTTCGCTCAAATAAAAAGCAGGTAGCACCGACATCGAATCGCCAGAGTGAATGCCCGCAGGCTCGATATGCTCCATCAAACCAATAATTTTCACATTTTCGCCATCACACAAAGCGTCAATTTCTGTTTCAATGCCTCCATCTAAAAAGTGGTCAATTAACACCTTATTTCCGGGAACATCTGCCATAATCTTAATCACATGTTGCGTAACTTCCTCGTCATTTATCACAATCCGCATAGATTGACCGCCTAATACATACGAAGGGCGCACCAAAACGGGATAACCCACTTCATTGGCAATTTCAATCGCTTCTTCTGCATTTTCTGCAACCCCATATTTGGGATAAGGAATCCCTAATTCTTTCAATAAATCAGAAAAACAGCCTCTATCTTCGGCAATGTCCATGCCATCAAAAGAAGTTCCGATGATGTTAATGCCATATTTTTCCAATTTTTCAGATAATTTTAAGGCAGTTTGTCCGCCTAATTGCACAATTACGCCTTCTGGTTTTTCATGGCGAATAATGTCATAAACGTGTTCCCAAAAAACAGGCTCAAAATACAACTTATCGGAAATGTTAAAATCCGTAGAAACTGTTTCAGGATTACAATTAATCATAATGGTTTCAAAACCCATTTCTTTTGCCGCCAAAACACCATGCACACAACAATAGTCGAACTCTATCCCCTGCCCTATTCGATTAGGCCCTGAACCAAAAATGACCACTTTCTTTTTATCGGAAACCATAGAATCATTTTCCTCCTCAAAAGTAGAGTAATAATAAGGCGTTTCGGCAGGAAATTCGCCCGCGCAAGTATCTACTAATTTATAAACACGATTAATCTTGAGATCGAGTCGCTTTTTAAATACCTCTGATTCTAAGCAATTTAACAGATGTGCAATTTGGCGGTCAGCATAACCATTGCGTTTTGCTTCTAACAGAACATCATACGGAATTGCCTCAATTGTGTAACGGCTCATTTCTTTTTCCAAAGTAACGAGGTATTCGATTTGACGCAAAAACCACATATCAATTTTGGTAGCCTCGTGAATTGCGTTGAGTGGCACGCCCAAGTGCATGGCATCTTTGACATGAAACACACGATTCCAAGAAGGATGACGCAGACTTTGCATAATTTGCTCCAAATTACGAAGTTCGCGTCCATCAGCTCCCATTCCGTTACGCTTGATTTCCAAAGATTGACAGGCTTTTTGCAGGGCTTCGTTAAAATTACGCCCAATCGCCATCACTTCGCCTACCGCTTTCATTTGCAAGCCTAAAGAACGGTCTGCGCCATGAAATTTATCAAAATTCCAGCGTGGAATTTTCACGACAACATAATCCAAACTTGGCTCAAAAAAGGCAGAAGTAGTTTTGGTAATTTGATTTGACAATTCATCTAAGCGATAACCTACCGCCAATTTTGCCGCAATTCTCGCAATCGGATAACCCGTAGCCTTCGAAGCCAAAGCAGAAGACCTTGATACTCTAGGATTTATCTCGATTACAGTGAGCCTGTCATTGTGGGGATTAAGCGAAAACTGCACATTACAACCGCCTGCAAAACTCCCTAGCGCGTCCATCACTTGAAAAGCCTGATTCCGCATTTTTTGGTAAATCGTATCAGGTAAAGTCATGGCGGGAGCTACGGTAATAGAATCGCCCGTATGAATCCCCATGGGGTCAAAATTTTCAATCGTACAAATTACAATGTGATTTCCTGCACTGTCGCGCATTACTTCTAGTTCGTATTCTTTCCAACCAAAAATACTTTCTTCTACCAGAACTTCATGCACAGGGCTTGCTTGCAACCCTTTTGTCAATAAATCATCGTATTGTGAAGGCTCTGTAACGAATGCGCCACCTGTTCCACCCAGCGTAAACGAAGGGCGAATTACCAAAGGAAAGCCAATGCGTTGGGCGATTTCTTTCCCTTTTAAGAAAGAATTGGCGGTTTCGGAGCGGGGTGCATCTAAACCGAGTTCCACTAACAATTTGCGGAATAGCTCACGGTCTTCGGCTTTGTGAATCGCCTTAACATCGGCACCGATGATTTTTACCCCATATTTTGCCCAAATCCCTACACGCTCGCACTCCAAACACAAATTCAAGGCAGTTTGTCCGCCCATAGTAGGCAGTACCGCATCAATTTTTTGCGTTTTCAAAATGCGCACAATGGATTCCTTTTCCAAAGGCAACAAATACACATCATCGGCGATATAAGGGTCGGTCATAATCGTTGCAGGATTAGAATTAATCAACGCAACGCGAATTCCCTCCTCTTTTAAGGCAAGCGCAGCCTGCGACCCCGAATAGTCAAACTCACAAGCCTGCCCAATAATAATCGGACCACTACCGATAATTAAGACAGATTGAATGGAAGTATCTAATGGCATATTTTTCAATACAAGTTAACTGTTTTCATTACGCAAGTGAATATCCTGTGCTACTGCATTTTCGATTTGCGTCTTAATTTGCCTGAGTAAATCTATTGTGTCATTATAAATGGACTTAAACTCAGCTTCATCTTTAATTTTTAGGAACTTACCATGTGCAATTTCATGCCTATTCTTCACCAATACCTCATTAATAAATTGTTTTCGTGTTTCAAAATGAATAGTATCTATCCCTAAAAAAGCACAAAAGTTTTTTAGTTCTTCGAAGTCCATATTAGAGGTTTTCATGGGTAAAGCATTAGGAAAGTGCGCAACTTCCTCTATTTTTTGGATAATTAAGTGTATTGCATTTTTTCTGAGGATAATTTTATTAGTTTCATTCAATTCACTTAATTCTTTTCTTAGCCATATAGCTAAAAAAGCATCATTCAATTTATGAGGAGGTATATTTTCATTGATAACATAACTGTAGTAGATTTCACTCGCACGTTTAATAAACCCCTCCCAATGTGCATACAAAAATACAGCCCCCGCTCTCATTAAAGAGGACTGTATTCTTGAATTGTCAGCTTCTTTGACAAGCATTTGAATATCTTTTAGTTCTTGGAAACGCCATGTCCATTCACTTTCCAACTCGTCAAAAAACAATTCTTTCTTAGTCTTGTGTTTCGGCATTTTTTCGGAAATAGTTTTTACCAAATTTTATTACATTGGGGATTCTTTTTGACGAGCCAACTCCCGCACCCCTGTAATTAGTAAAATCATCATGTTTTTCAATTTCTGCTATTCTTTGTTCCAAAAGGGATAAATATTGGGAGGAATCCTCTTTATAGTTTTCAATATTAGCATATAAACCTATTGCTATTGCTTCAAAATACGATTCCATAAACTTTCCCTTTCTTTCTTTTTTGAATACATTCTCACCTTGAATTTTTTCAAGAATGTCAAAAGTACATTTAAACTTTCTTTCAGCTTCTTGAAAATTAAAGTCATTACTAGGATTACAGATTTCTTTCATTTTGGAATCTAAAAACTCGGACAATGTATTTTTGGGCTGATATTCATATTCATCAAGTATGAATAATCGCAGTGCCAACTCCATATCATACTGCTCCATTAATAAGCGTTCAGATAAGTTTATGCAAGTTTGATAATTGGCATATTTACAAAGTTCTGTTAACCATTTAAAAAAATGCTTATTTATCATACTCATCAAAGAATTTCTAAACTCTTGCGCAGAAAGTAAAGATCCCCCGCGATTTAATCTTTGAAATACCTCATATTTAGCATCACGATGAGACGTATCTTTAATAATTTTTATATCCAATTTACCTCTCTTGATAGACAGTTGAATGGTTGTAGGCAAATCAGCCCATGTAATTGCCTCTAATTCGGGAATATTATCAGTACCTATTAATTTACTAGGAACAATTAAGTTTGTTTCTTCCCCCTCTTCTCCTATAGGGTGTGGCGGCAAATCTTTTTCCTTCAAAATTCCCATAAATGCAAAAATAGTCGAAAGTCTTTGCATACCATCTACGACCTCCCAAACACCCTGGTCGTTTTGAAACACAAAAATAGAGGGTAGTGGGACTCCTAACAAAATAGACTCTATTAATTCTGACTGTTGTTTAATCGACCAACGAAATAACCGTTGAAAGTCAGGATTTAAACTTAATTCGCCTTCTCTGTAGATAGAAGATATTTCCCCAATAGACATAGGATAACTATCTGTAAAAAATTCTTTTTTACGAATATTTACAGTTTCTTCTAATTTGTTGATGTCGTTTTTAGTAATTATTTTAGGTGTTGCCATGATACTTTTTTAAAAGAAGTACGAAATTACGCTAATTATTTTCATTTACCCAACTTCGCAGCAAAAATACAAAAATTTAGTTGTTTTTCTGTCCCACACGCTCTTTCATTTCCCCTTTTTCTTTAGAAAATGCCGACATTCGTGCCGTTTCTAATTCAAAAAGTGGAGAAGTAAGCAATACATTCGCCATCATATCTGCCATATTTTCGTTTAAATATGGCTCAGAAACCTGCGTAAATCCATTTTCCTTATACAATTTATAAAAAACAGCATCTCTTGACGCGCCCAATATCACAATATCACTATGCGTAGTAATGATAAATTGAAGATTGGGAAACCAAGTACGTAACTGGTGCATCACATTTCTTTGCCACTTTGCATGAAGCAATAAATCAATTTCATCAATCAAGACAACGCCTGTAAAATCTTCTAAACGAGTTACTTGCGGTTGTTTTTGTGATAAACGAATTATCAAATCTCCTAGCCAAATCATCACACTTTTAAAACCATCAGACAGTTGAGAAAAGGTGAGTTTGCTTTCTCTTTCAATAAAATAGACCTCGTCAGCCGTAACTTCAATTTCTACGGGATAAGGAATAATCGCCTTCAAAAATGCCTTTGCCGTTTCGAGTTCCACACCTGTCGTTTCCTTGCGCGAGCGTTTATGGTCTAAATAACGTAACCATTCCACAGGGTCGTCTAACTGAGCCGCAGCCGTAAACAAGGTTAAATATCCTTCACGCTCTTTTTCTTTTCGGTCAAATCGCATCCTTTGCACGCCATAAGCTACCACATTTTCAAAAGAAGTTGTTTGCTCGTCTGCGTGTTTTGCATAATGATATTCGCCTTTTTGATTGTCAGTTGCTTTGAGGGCTAGCGTTTTTTCAAAAGGATTTTGTTTGGTAAAATTAATGACATCTCCTGCATTTTCATTTCCTTTCAACGCCAACACAATCGCCTGAAGCAAAAGCGTTTTTCCTACGCCATTTTCCCCTAAAAAATAAATTTCCTTATATTTAGACAAATTCGATAAGGTAATCTCTTGAATCGTAAAATAGTTTTTTATCGAAAGATTTTCTAAGTATAAAGCTTGTGTAGTAAGATTCGCTTTGTTTTCTTGATGAGAAGAAAGTGCGACATCTCTGCGTAAAATATTTAATAAAAGGTGAATGTCTTCTATTTTTCTTAGTAGTAATGGTTTAAATATGCCTTTGGGAAAATCAATTTCATTTTTAATTGCTTCAAAATTATCTAAAGTAGTAATTAAAACAGAGGTTTGCATGAAGTCAAATTTTGATAAATAATCGTTCCTGTTCTCCGTTAGAAAAATTACACCATGTAATTTCTTAGAGGAGGGAGTCTCAGGTTCCCCTGACTTAAAAATTCTACTACCATTAGATCGCATTTCTGCTATTGCGATTTGATTTATATTTGTCCAATCGTTAAAATTAATAACAGAGTAAGTATAATTCACACTTATCCTTACTGATAAATAATAAGCAAAAAAACTATCCATCTGCTTATGAAAAGTCGCAGTCAGTCGACTTTCCACATAAGTCATAAATTCCTCTTCGCTGATATTGTTTAGGGCAATTTCTTTCTTTTCTTTTAAGTTCAATTCTACATAATTTTGGGGCAAATCCCACAACTTCTTTCTCATCCCCTCATCAAATATTTCCGCCTTAAAAATTTCAAATAAAAAATCAGTAGCGAAAAAAGCTACGTTATTTCTTTCTTTTATAATTCGCAATAACAAATCATAGACCTTAAAACCACGCGGATTTTCAGGATCGAAAATATATTTTTCTAATTCTGTGTCTAAAGGAGCTTGTTTTGCCATGAGAGAAATATTTGTGATTTATTATTTTTTCACAGGTTTTACTTAGGGTTCGGAACTTTTAAAAAGTTCCGAACCCTAACTGTCTTATTTGCCGCAAAATTACCAACTTTCTCGCTTTTTTCCTACCTTGCAAAGTCTTTTAAACTATTTATCACTTATTATTTTTAGGTATGATGGAAAATGAAAATGAAAAGTCTGTATTTGAGGACTATGTTTTGAGTGAAACGGCAAGGGAACATTTGCGTGTGACTCGCCCTTGGTTGATGTTTTCTGCGATTTTACTCTTTGTTTTTACGGGTTTGGGAGGTTTAATGATCTTTTTTGCCCTGTTTAGTCGCTTAGGTTCGTTAGGAATTTTTGAAGCGTTCGTTTCCTTGCTCTTTCTTGGCGTTTATTTTTTCTTTGGCTGGTCGCTTTATCAATATGCCGTAGGGATTCGTAATGCGATTACTTTTCATGACATGAGTTATCTTGATGAGGCTTTTAGGCATCAAAAAAACTTTTGGATAGGTATTGGGATTATGATAATTATTACGATTATTTTATACCTTATTGCACTCCTTAGTTTTACGGGAGGAGCTGGCTTTTGGTAGATAAGCCCCTTTCGATTTAAAGAAGACGGGTATATTTTAGCTCTTTCTTTGCCTAGTGCGGTGTTAAATATCGAATGTGCTTCCATTCAAAAACACATAAACGATAAAAACCACGCAAACCTAATTTTGAGTAAGGGAAGTACCACAATGGGTTAGGCGAGACAAAATTGTATTCTCACTAAAAAGCAAAAGTCATCGCTTAAAGCCATGACTTTTCTTGTTTTTTTGAACAATGCAATCGCTACTATTTATCACCTATTTCCTTATCTTCTGCCAATGATTTTGCATAACCTGCGTTAATCACGCTGTCTTTATTGCTGTCTAATAATGCAGGATTTGCTTTGACGAGTTCAACAATTTCATGGATAGAAAAATTGGTGCGTGGTGCAAAATGCTGAAAAATTCCCGATACTGCTGCATGATCTTCGGGAGTGTCCACCGAAAGTTTGAATTGAAAATCGGGGTGGAATTTTTTATATCCACACACAAAAATCCCTGCATCTTTGATATAAGGCGTAACATGCTCACGTTGAGAAAGCAGTTTTGCATTTTTCGCAGCAATTTCTAAGGTTTTAAAACGAAACACTTCGGTATCGCAACCATCTTCGTAATGTGGGGCAAAAGAATTAGAAAAATAATCTAATTGATGCCTTTCAAACAGACCAATTGCAAAATCAATGACTTCGCCATTGTGCAAAGGACAATCGGCTGTCACCCTCACAATGATGTCATTTTCAGTGAGATGTAATTGCTTTGCCGCTTGATAAAACCTATCCAATACGTCCCCTTCGCTTCCTCTACCACACAAAAGTTTGTGTTCCTTACAAAACGCCTCGATGGGGTTGTCGATTTCAAGGTCAGAAGTTACGACCACAATGCGATGCGCCAAATTAATATTTTTTAGGCGGTTAACCATTTGCAATAGTTGTGGTTTCCCTGCCATATCTTTTAGCACCTTCCCCGGCAAACGAGTCGAGCCAAGGCGCGCTTGTATGAAGATGTAATTCATGTAAATAAATGCTTATGATTTAAGTGTTCAACAGAATTTCGTTTATCATATTCTGTTATCATAAATAATGGATTAGATGGAAGTTAACCCAAATATCAATTATTTATTGTGAAGCGTTTGGTTTTCGCTAAACTCTTCTTGAAATAAGCCCATAAAATGCTTATCAATGTATTCTCCCTCCACAAAAATATGCTTACGCAAAGTTCCTTCCATAACAAAACCAAGTTTTTGATAGAGTTTAATGGCTGCGGGGTTATTTTCATATACAGTCAATAACACTTTGCGAAAATTCAGCTTTTGGAATGCATAACGAATCACAAGGGCACAGGCTTCTTTTCCCACTCCTTTTCCCCAGTAATTTTTATCCCCAATCAAAATGCCTAGTTCGCAAGTTCTCCCAATCCAATCAAACTTATCAATCTTAATGTTGCCAATGTGTAGGTTGGTAGTTTTATCGCAAATGGCAAACATAACGGCATTGGGATTATGAATAATTCCTTGCAGAAATTTTTGCAGTTCTTCCATGGTTGAAGGATAATAGCCCGTTAATAATCCTTTGGTTATTTCCTCATCATTGAGCCAAGAAAGATAGGCTGGGGTTGCATCACTTAGCGAAATTCCTCGCAAATATATGGTGTCCCCACTCAAAAAATGGCTATTCATATTATTACCTTACTGAGTTACATTATGTTTTTCTTCCAACAAGAGTGTGTGTTTCTCCATTTCTTCTTGATTTTTGGTCAAGTTACTGTCGTGCATTCGGTAGCGATACAAAGGAAGCGGAATGTGGTGAATGGCATAATTTTTCAAAAAGCGAATCCGTAAATCTTCTTCTTCTCTTGCGCGAAACTTTTCGTCATATAAGCCAATCTCATAAATTAAATCCTTTCTGAACATAATGCCGCAAGCAATAGGTTGAGCTTCAGACGAAACGTGTTCGATGTGGTTGCCACGTTCATCTACCAAATGATAGTCAATTGCTACGGCATCAAATTTACTATTTTGGTCTAAAAAAAGCTTTTGAACCAAGAGCAAATCCCTTTGAATATAGTCGTCTGCATCTAAGAACACAATATATTGCCCTTTTGCTTTTTTGATACCGAAATTACGTGCCGCCGCAAGTCCTACATTCTCTGATAAATTATAAATTCTAGCTACATCTTCGTAATTTTCCAGCACATCAGCCGTATAATCTGTGCTACAATCATTGACTACTACGATTTCAAAATCTTTTTTAGCCAAAGATTGGTCAAGACAAGAGCGAATGGCTCGCTCCACATAACGTGCATAGTTATAGGTAGTAATGATAACAGAAACCATAATTGGATAGGAAGGAGGGATACAGAAAAAAGGATATTTTGCTTTTCCCTCGTGTATATTGTTGTTGTTTTATTAAGTTATACGCAAAAACAGGCAGTTTTATTCCTAAACTACCTTTATTCAAGGCATCAAATCGAGGGCAAAGGTACAAACTTTTTCTGTTTTATGGAGATTTTAGTAGGCTAGAAATTTTTTCAAGCAGAAGTTGATTATACAAATCTACCCCAGTTTGATTCAAATGCCCATGGTCATAATAATGGAATTTATCGTTAAATTGAGTATGGGCTGTATAATCAAAATAAGGAACTTGATAGGGTTTGGCAACCTCTTCCACTTTGGCTACAAATTCGGAATGATTAGGATAACGAGAATAAGACGGTTGTGGGTGAGAACACAAGATAACTTTGATTCCTCTCGAAGTAAGAACCGCTAAGGTTTGCTTTAAATAAGAAAACGCGGTTTCGTTCATTTCGTATTTTTCATGCGCTTTAGTTTTTTTGGGAAGTTCTTTGAGCGAATCAGAAGAGGAAACATAACCTTTCCCGATATAGCGCGAATCCTGGGGCATATATTTGATTTCTCTCGGATTTGCCACAGGCTCAGGGGAGATATAATCCGTAAAAAGCCTGTAAGTCAATAAGTTGACACTTCTTACTTCTTGTGAATACCATGCCAATTTTGCGCAGGTTGAAAAATCGGGTGCGGTTTGAATGAGTTTAAATGTTCCTTCATGCACATCAGAAAGCGTTCCTTCATAAATATCTAATAAAACGAAAGGTGTTTTGTCTGCGGTTACGTAGGTTTCAGCTAAGCCATAAGAATCGCTAATGTTTTGTGCACTTGTGCCTAAGTTGTAAATATTGAACCCGCTTTTTTCAAAAATACGGGGGTCATAGCCTCGATACGCATGAGAAGAGCCAATGACAATGACATCATATTTGGCTTGGTCTTTAAACTCTTGCAAACTAGCACTAGCGTGTTGCCCATATTTTTCGCCAAAATATTTATCCACGCGCACCAAAGCCATCGTGCCATTGATTTTAATTTTGTAGAGCAGGAAAAAAATGCCGAAATAAATGAGTAAAGAGGCTGTTCCTACAACAAATATATTTTTGATTAATCTTTTCATAAGAGAGGGCTTAGAATTGGAAATAAATGAATTGAATAAAACCAAAGTAGCCAAAAATAGCAATCACCGCTACAATAAAGGCAAATATCCAACGGCTGTAAGGAATATAACCCTGTTTTTTCAATGACTTCATTCGTACATCAAAAGAAGGATCAATCAGCAAGAAAAGCAAAGCTAAGGCGATGCTAAGAGGCGTAGTATTGTCTCCGTTAATTGCTTGTTTGATGCTCGCAAAATCTAATTGTGGGTGAATTAAAATTTTGTCTATGATGGTTCCCGCATCTGTCAAGCTATTTGCCCTAAAAAATATCCATGCAAAAACGGCTAAATGAAAGGTAATGAACCATTTCCAATAAGGTTGAAGGTATTGGCGATACCAAGTAGGCGCATTCAAATTCCATCTTTTTTGAACATCATCTAGCAAATTTTCTCCCACAAGGTAAGCTCCATGCAAAGTTCCCCAAACGATATAAGTCCAATTCGCCCCATGCCAAATTCCACTTACCATAAAGACAAAAAATAGGTTGAAATTCCAACGCCATTTTGCTACGCGATTGCCTCCAAGCGGGATATACAAATAATCTCTGAACCAAGAGGAGAGGGAAATGTGCCACCGCGCCCAAAATTCTTTAATGTTTTTGGAAATGTAGGGCGTTCTAAAATTCTCCATCAAATCATAGCCCATTACCCAAGCACTTCCCAACGCCATATCAGAATAGCCCGAAAAGTCGCAGTAAATTTGAATAGCAAAGAAATAGGTAGCTAAGATTAAACTAGCAGTGCTTTGATCATTAGGATTATTGTAGGCTTCATTTACATAGACAGCAAGGCGGTCGGCAATGACCACTTTTTTCATCAATCCCCAAATCATCATTTTAATTCCATCAACAAATCGCTGATAATCAAACTCATGTTTTTCATAAAATTGATGTATTACGTTTTGAGGTCGCTCAATGGGTCCTGCTACTAATTGTGGGTAGAACATCACATAAAGCGCATAAATGCCGAAATTTCGCTCTGCTTTCTGATTTCCACGATAGACTTCTATGGTATAACTCATGGCTTGAAAGGTATGAAAAGACAAGCCAATGGGAAGGAGAATTTCTAAGAAGGGAAGCGGGTTCTTCATGTCAAAACCGCTTAGAAGAAGGCTAAAGTTGAGATTGAGGAAGTTGTAATATTTGAAAATTGCCAATACGCCAACGTTTGCTATCAGACTGGCAATCAAATACCATTTTCGCGTTTTGCCCTGAGATTCTTCTAAGTAAATGCCTGCAAAGTAATCAATGACAATGGTAAAGCCGAGAATAAGGATATAAATAGGCTTGAACACCATGTAGAAATAGCAACTACTTATCAATAGCAATGCCCACCGAAAGCGATGAGGCAGCAAAAAGTAGCTGATGGTGACAAGAAGAAAAAATATGAAAAAATGTAGAGAGTTGAATAACATATCTAAACGATGGAATAAGAGGGAGATTACGCAAAATTTTCAGCCCGCAAAATTAAAAAAAAATCGCGCAATTCTACAATTTATTCTCCCTCGCCCACTAAAACACCGAATGATAAGACAAGTCTTTTGAGGTCTTCTGTCGCCTTAGCCTCTAAAGGAAACCTACTTTTACGGTGTTCTGATAGGTATTTCATTTGACTACATAAAAAACAAATCTCCAAAATCCCGACTACTTCGTTTTTCTCATTTCGATAAATAAACTCATGATGCGGGTCGTAGCAACGCGCAATAGCGTCTGAAGGTTGCAATTGCCGCAGAAAAACACTTGTCGTTTCGATTTGGGAGGCTTGTAACACAACACTGTCTAGATAATAGCGCGTGTAGTTGTTTTCGGTTAAAACCACTTTAAAATGCCGAAGGGTTACGCTTGCAAAGGTAGGTTTTTTGAGGTCATTTACGGGAAATGCAGCAGAATCCTCTTTCATCATGTCATAATATTGCCATGAAAAGAAGGAATCTATCGGTGATACCTGCGGCAAATTTTGAGGCGGCAGTTTTGTTTCAGAAGAAGACACAAGTGGAGGCACTGCATGAACGGGAGTTTTTGTAGAAGAAACAAAAGCTCCCGTTTTGCATGAAAAGCAAAATAACGCAACAGCGATAAAATAAAAATGAATCATTTTCATATTTGGCGAAAAATAGATAATCCGTAGCAATAATACAGGCAAAAGAAAAAGATACAAACTTAGTACACTGTAAAGAAAAATTGCCAATGTTTTTGCGGGCTGGTCATGCTGTAAGCATCTTATCAAACCCAACCTGAACACAATGCGTGACAAGATATTTACAATATGACAACTAGGGGAAATGCAATAAAACTTAATTTACACTGTACTTAGTCATAAAAGTCTAGCATCTTTTGTAAGGCTGCCAATAATTTGCTCGGATTTTCTATGCTATAACGGCTTGTGTCTATCGAAAGTGTATCTTCTTCTAACTTTAAAATGCCAAATTCATTCCGCCTCTCAAATTAGCATTTCTAGTTGCATCAGGAGCAATTAAGCCGATAACATGGTCGCTTGCCACAAAAAGCTGAAACCAACCCCAAGTTAAGGCGGCGTTTAAGCCTAAATTACCAATTCTTCCGTTTCGGTAAGAAGCAACTAGCCCAATAGAGCCAATTTCCCATTCAAGATTTCCACTGATTGCCAGCGCAGGGTTAAATTTTTTGTGAAAACTTTCGCCATAGAATAGCCCACCAATTCGCAAGAAAGAAAGCGGTTTGTAGGTAGTACTAAGGTAATATTTTGTTGGGAGGGAAGTCGTATAGTTTTTGGCTTCTGCCCCTTTAAATTGGAAAGTTTCACGCAGTGTGTCGCCGAGTGCTTGAAAATCAACACTTTCTCCACCTTTTACCAGTTGATTGAACGTTACCCCTGAATACTCGTATTGTCCTGCACTTTTGAACGTTTTGGTATTTTCTTTCCAATGAATTTGCCCAATGTCTATGACACTCGCCGACACATTCCATTTGTCCGTAATTTGAAAACTTGCCCCCAAATCCAAGCCCCAGCCATTGTTGTTGCTAAAACTTTTGATAGAATTTGAGCTAAATGCTAGGTCGGTTGAATCCCCAATCGCAATCATACTAGATTGAATTTGGTAATCGGTTTTGAGGGTAATGGCATAAAATTCTGGGTCGGTATAAAGGCTAATTTCTTTGTGATTAGGCGAAACCGAAAAATCAGCCAAGCCATTCAAATACTTGATTTTCGCCCCTACAGCCAATCTTTCTTCCCCTTTTTCGTTTTTCAAAAAGCGATAAGCACCACTCAAGCCTATTTCGGAATAAGCGGAAACCGCAAAATCTACCCCCATATTGACCGTTTGCCCAATGTATTTGCCATTTCCCTGCAAAAACAAGCCCACCATATCCTTCGAATACGCAGCATACATCGAAGTTTTGACCGCAGTTGAAAGTCCAAACTGTAAATTGCCAAAACGAAGCCCTAGCGCAAGTGGCGCAACGCTTAAATTGCCTCGCAAATAATTTTCTGTTTTTAGATTGGAAAGCAAATTATCTGGGCTGATGCTAAGAGAATCGTTGGTTTTGAGAAATAACTTATTGAGCGAAAACCCAGAATTAGAAAAATTATAATAGCTTGAAGGAAAGGCAATTACTACTTTTTTGGGTGTGAAATAAGCAGGTTGTGTTTCCTGCGATTGCCAAATATTGGTCATAAAATGCAAGCCTAATTCTTGTTGTGCAAACAAAGGCGAAAGCATAAGGCTTAAAAAACTAGCAAAAATATATTGTTTCATAAAAGCGGAAGTTTGAATTGAAATGTTTAATAATCAAAGGAATAAATAAAATTACATATTGCTAAATAAGGAATGTATAAAAAATAAAAGGACAAACTTGCCTTTTTTACCCCAAAGTTTCACAAAGTATTTTTCACAAAGATACACAAAGCTAATGTGTGAAAGTTATTTCTTTGTGTGACTTTGTGAGGGAACTTCTGCTACTTTGTGGTTTTAATCTGCCCACTTATTTTTCAATCCTTCCTAAGCGCAATTATTTCACGAGTCCAGCGACTCCTACGCTCGAAATTACACCTAATTTCACGCTCAAACCCGAAGTATTGTAAATATTTACCTCGTCTTGCCCTTCACGAAGGGTGGACATTCGCGCTTTTAATACAATTTGGGTAGAAGTTTTTAACTGTTTAAAACGAGCTGCGTCAAAATAAGCCTCTTTATTGGTTTTGGTAGGCGAAAGTGTTTGCGCGTTCAAATTTTCTGCTGCCGTAAATAGCGTGGCAGAGCCTGTAAACATTGAATCTAAGAGCGTACCATTTGAGTGATAAAAATACAACTGCAAATCACCCGCAAAAGGCAAACTATTTTCGATAACTGCTTTAAAACCCGCCGTTTGTAAAGCTGCAAAAGCATCAAAACTCACCTTAAAAGTATCTAATAATGTTACCCACTTGGCTTTTCCTGTAAAAGGTAATTCCACATTCACATCAATTGCAAGTTTGCTGCTATCGGTAATAAAAAAATTATCGGGCAAATTATTGGGGTTACTTTCTGCCGACAATTCATACAGAACTTCATGCGGAATATTGGAAATGATATTACCCAAGTTAGAATTGCTACGATTTAGGGCAATCGTTGTGCTTTTGCTTTGTCCCACTTCGCCGATGCTTGGGTAAGCAAAATCAAATTCGTGTTTTCCTGTGACTGCATTAAAATAAGCAGGCGAAGAAAAGGGAATCACGCCTCCTAATTGCGTAAAAGCGCTAAGCGTTTGGGTTGAAATGCGCAAAGGCAAACCATACGAATTGTTGAAATTAAAGGCAACACGTGGGTCAGTAAAGGTGATTGCGCCATCGGTGAGGTTGCGAAAAATCGGCAAATCCACCGAATCTAAGGGAAAATTGAAGCCAATTTGTTGAAAATTGCCTTCTAAATAACTGTATTTCACTTGATTCAACTCAAAAGTTAAATCTACTTGCGAAATAGGTTGCGTAGAATTTACATTATAACTCAAATTAAACTTTCCATCGGGCAGCAAAGCGCGATAGCCTGCCATTGCAATCGTTTCTGTCTCGCTTTGATTGGGCGAGAGCGTTTTGGTAATTGATAACGGTTGCCCATTTTTTTGACAATCAGGAAAGGAAAGGCTAACTGTAACGGCAAGAACTGCACTCGGATTTTTGAAAGTTAACTTCATCGTTCCTGCTTTGAAACGTATTTCGGACAGTTTTTCCCCATTTAGACTTGGTAAAGCAACGGTTGTAGTACTTCCTGTACTCACAAGTGGCACATTTACAGGCGCAATATTAGGCACGGTAAACAATTCATCGCCCTTCAATTCCAATACATTTCCTTTGTAAACGAGGCGAATAATTCCCGCATTGTCCTGCCCAATGAAGCCTCCTGTATCAAAATTATCTAAGATATCCTGCACGGTAAAATTTGCATTTATCAGCGGAAGCGCAAGTTCAGGCGCGAAATCGTCTAACTTTACTTTGTCTAATTCTGTTAGGGTACAACTTGACCCCAATAGCAGGCAAAAAGCAAAAGCAGTAAAATAATGGTTTTTTTTGAAAAGATTCATATTCAATGAAATAAATGAGTGAATGAGAGGAGAAATAAATTTCTAATGAAAAAAGAAACAAAAAGAAGTTACCCACAAATGCGGATAACTTCTACAAAGTTAGGAACTAATTGACGATAATGAAAATATTTTAGGGGGTAAAATATTACATTTCTGTCAAAATGGGCATAAGGCTAAAAAGCTAAATTTACGCCTGCTTTGAGGTTGCTATTTCGAGTCGTTTGGGGAGCAAGCGCGCCAATGAGATGGTCAGTAGCAACATACATTTGCAAGGCATGGTATTTTAGGGCAGCATTTAACCCTAGGTTGCCAAAACGCCCATTTCTATAAGAACTTAATACACCAAAGGAGAAATATTTCCAGTTAAAATTGCTGCTTAAAGCGATAGCAGGATTTAATTTTTGACGATACCATTCTCCATACACCAAGCCGCCAAAGTGTATAAAAGAGAAAGGCTGGTAGGTCATGCTTAGGTAAAATTGAGTAGGAAGTGTGGTGGAATATCCTGTTGTTTGGGTCTCTTTGAACTGAAAAATTTTCTTTAAAGTATCGGGAAGAGATTGGAAATCAGTGTTTCCTCCTCCATTTAGCAGTTCATCAAAAGAAAGCCCTTTATGATTGTATGTACCTTTGCTTCGGTAACTTTTCGCATTTTCAACCCAATGAATTTTCCCTATATCAATCACGCTTGCCGATACTTTCCACTTAGGATTTAGGTTATAAGTTGCGCCAAGATCCATCGCCCAGCCATGATTTTGCCCAAATAAACGTGGCGAACTAGTACCCAATTTCCCTTGCATGATGTCCCCTTCCATTACCATGCTGGATTGTAGTTCATAATCGGTTTTGAGAGTAAGCGCGTATATTTCCTTATCCGTATGAAGGGTCGCTTGTTTACGATTAGGAGAAGTGGAAAGATTTGCCCAACCATTTAAATAGGCAAATTTCGCCCCAATGGTACAGTTACTTTCTTTGTTGCGTTTATTGCTTGGCACACGATATGCCACCGTTGCCGCCATTTCGGAATAAGCATTTGCCGCCAAATCAACGCCCATATCTACGGTTTTTCCTACATATTGCCCATTTCCTTGAAACAATAAACCTATCATTTCTTGCGAATAGTTGGCATAGACATTAGTTTTAAAAGCAGTCGAAAAACCCACTTGAAAATCCTTTACCCGGAGTGCGAAAGCGATGGGGCTGAGTGTTACATTTGCTCTGATATAATTTTCGGCACGCATTTTTTCCAACGTTGGATTTCCATTGATAACCAAACTGTTTCTTGATTTTGACAATATATCAGCTAGGACAAAGCCCGAATTTGAAAAACTATAAGTACTTGATGGCAAAGAGATTACCATCTTTTTAGGAGAAAAATAAGCAGGTTGCGTGGCTTGCGATTGTAACATATCGGTCATAAAATGCAAACCCAATTCTTGTTGCGCAAAAAGAGAAGCTCCAACCAAGAGCAAAAGACTAGATAAAAAGATTGATTTCATAAAATTTAGACATGAAGAAGGTGGCTGTCAATCAGGAGCTTGCGTTCCCAATGACAAAATGGTAAGAAGTAGTGAATAACTAAAAATGAATAGTGAATAGACTAAGCGCTCAATTAGGTTGATGAGAAAGAGGGAAGTTTGCCCTTGCCCAAAAGCAAGGGATAGCAAGGACAAACTCCTTTTAGGTCAATGTGTTAATTATTGCCGCCGCCGTTTGCCATTTCTGCTTTAGAAATTACGCCTAATTTTACGGTAAGGCTGGCTGTATTAAAGATGCTGGATTCTTTGGCTGTGGACATCACGGCTTTTAGCACTACTTTATGGGCTAATTTTACTTTAGCAAAACGGTCTTCGTTAAAAGAAGCAATGTTTTGAATACAGCTTGGCAAAATCGAGAGTTTGTTGCTGTAATTCTCTGCCATCGGAACTAATAAAGGACTCACATACATCGAATCTAAGATGGTCCCATTTTCTTGGCAAAAATACAACTGCACTTTTCCAGAAATAGGGAAGCCATTTGCGATAACTGCTTTGAAATGAGCTGTTTTTAGCGCGGAAAGTTTTTCAAAATTCACCGCAAAAGTATCTCTCAATTCTACGTTATTTGCTTTCCCTACAATCGGTAATTCTGCTTCTACCTCCACTTTAAAACGGCTACTATCCGTGAAGAAAAAGTTGTGTCCCAAAGAAGTAGGATTAGCAAATACCCCTAAGCCATACCTCACTTGTGATGGAACATTGGAAAGAATGTCTTCAAGATTTGAGTTATCATCGGTGAGGGCAAAAGTCGTAGTTTTGGTTTGCCCTACTTCGTTTAGACTGGGATAAGCGAATTGAAATTCATGCAGTTGGCTGATGTAGTTTACATAATTAGGGGCAGAAAAGTTCATGTTACCACCTAATTGTGTAAAAGCACTCAAGGTTTTTGCCGCTACTTTTACAGGCATTCCAAAAGAATTTTGGAAACGAAACAGCATTTTCGGCTTTGTGAATTGAAATTTTCCCGCTTTTAGATTATGAAAAACAGGCAAATCCAATGAATCCGTAGGGAAATTGAAACTTGCAGGAGGGAAATTCCCTTCTAAATAAGCATACTTCACTTGCGAAAGGGAAAAAGTCAAATTTAAGGGACTGGGAGAGGAATTGGAATTAAGAGAATAAGCCACAGGAATAGCTCCATCAACGAGAGATAGGCGATAACCTGCCATAGAAATGTCTAAGGTTTTGCTTTGCTTGGGCGCAAGTGTGTGGGTGAAAGAAAGTGCCTGCTCGGATTTTATACATGAGGGAAGGCTGAGAATTACCGTAAGTGTTGCCGTACTGCTGGGATTTTGCAAGGTCAACTTCATGTTGCCTGCTTTAAAATAAATTTTGGAAAGCTTTTCGCCTTTTACGCTAGGTAGCATTAAAGAAGCGTCAGTATTTCCACTTACCAAAGGCAATTGAATGGGGCTGATGTCTGGAACAGTAAACAAAGAATCCCCTTTCAATTCTAACAATTTACCTTTATAAACTAAGCGAATTAAGCCCGTATTATCTTGGCTTACATAACCATCGGTGTCAAAATTATCTAACAAATCCTGCACCGTAAAATTTGCATCAATCAAAGGAACTGCTACTTCTGGCGCGTAATCTGTCAAGGTGACTTTGTCTATCCCTGAAAGTCCACAGCCTGACATTACCAATACCCACAAAAATAAAAAAGAAAATCCGTTGTTTTTTACTAAAATACACATACCTAACAAGAAAAATAGAAGGTTAACAAATAAGATTAAGTAGTCAGTGAAAAAATGTACATATATCACATCACAAAGGTAGGGGGGGGGAGAAAAATAGGCAAGTATTTTAAAAACGAAAATATTACACATTCAAACTATTCGATTCTGATAAAAAATTACACGATATTTCGGCGGGATAAAAATTCCAATCTGCTTGTTTTAAAGGCAAAAATGGGCGAATTGAGCAGTTTGAGTGTAGAAATTTGAATAAAATAACAAAAAAAAATTAGGTTATATCAATATAACAATACAAAGTGCTGATTATTAGTGTATTTGTATTGTTTTATGTGAATTAATTATTATTTGTCACCATAGTATAGGTAAAAAGTGTAAATGTATTATGTTATAGCTTTTTATGACAATTATTCGAGTAGATTTTGTATTTTTGCGTCATGAAATCATTAGCTGTAATCGGAACAGGCAATTTAGGGATTGCCATTATAGAAGGAATTTTGAACAATCACTTCCTTCCTGCTCAAAATATTTATGCCACGCGAAATAAGCTAGAACGCATTGAGTTTTTGAAAGAAAAAGGCGTGAACACAACACAGGATAATATTTTTGCGGTAGAGCAAGCGGAAGTCATTATCTTAGCCTTAAAGCCTTTTAAAATTTTGGAGATTTTAGAAGAAATCAAACCTGCGCTTACTTCAGCCAAAGTAGTAATTTCCGTAGCATCAAGCATTTCTCTATCAAGTATGCAAGCGGTCATTGGAAAGGACATCTCACTTTTTCGCGCAATGCCGAACACTGCCGCCTCTACGGAGGAGTCTATGACTTGCATTTGTGGGCATTCAAATCAGCCTGAACACAAGCAAATTGCGCAAGATATTTTTAATCATATCGGCGAAAGTATTTTTATTCAAGAAGAACTGATGAATGCGGCAACCGTTATTGGCGCTTGTGGCATTGCTTACGTCTTGCGTTTTATTCGCGCCATGATACAAGGCGGCATTGAAATTGGCTTTGATGCCACTACTGCCACCAAAATTGTAACGCAAACCGTAAAAGGTGCTTCTGAGTTGTTGATTCAAACAGGCAATCACCCTGAACAAGAGATTGATAAAGTAACTACCCCAAAAGGCTGTACCATCGCGGGACTAAACGAAATGGAGCATCAAGGTTTTTCTTCCGCTTTGATTAAGGGGATTAAAACTTCATACACTAACCTAAAGTAACCTTTTTTTTTCGTAGAATTTCATTTTTTTAAATAAAATTCTACGAAAGATTTGTTTTTGGTAAATCTTTCCATAATTTTGCATCATACAGCGTATATTATCATATTTACCCACCGAAGTATCCTTCCTTAACCCGTTTAATTTAATACCCCGTAGAGTTGATGAGTGATCATCAACTCTCGTTTTTTTTGGTAATTGTGCTATTTTTTGCGAAGTTTGCCCATCTGAATAAAATATTCTATTGAATGAAATTAGTATATCCTGAAAATACCTACTGGCTGCTGCTGCTACCTTTATTTATCGTAGCATTAGTATGGGTGTATCGGCGTGCAAATCAAATACTTAGCGCGTGGTTTAGCCGAGAGCAATATAAGAAGAGCCAGCCTTTCTTAAAAACTTCCTTGCGAACTGTTGGTATTTTGTTGGCATTAGTTGCGACTTTAGGTCCCTATTTCCAAAAACAAGACCAGTCTGTTAATATTTTGGCAAGAGAAATTTATGTATTATTAGATGTATCGGCGAGTATGAATGTGGAGGATGTGCGTCCATCTCGTTTGAAGGCTGCCAAAAAGGAAATTCATCGTTTGCTGGGCGCGCTCAAAGGCGACCACATTGGCTTGATTGCTTTTGCCTCTCATCCTTATACACAATGTGCCATTACGCGAGATATAAAAGCGGTAACTAATTTCTTAGATTTGGTGGAAACGGAGCAGTATGCGCAAACAGGAACAGACTTGCGTAATGCCTTACTGATGGCGAGTGAGCGTTTTTCGAGTACAGAACGCCCTTCTGCAAAAATCAGCCGTTCTATTGTGCTAATGACTGATGGCGAAGATTTTGGAGAAAATTATACTTCTGTGATTGAGAAATTACATAAAAATGGGATTACCGTTTTTGTGGTAGGTATTGGCACAGTAGAAGGGGGTAGCGTACCAGAGTTAGTGAATGGGAAAATGCGAGGACATAAACGCCGCGCTGATGGAACAATCGTTAATTCAAGTTTGAATGAAGCCTCTTTGCAAGCTCTTTCTCAAGAATTTGGCACAACTTACTATAGCCTAAGCACTCCCGAAGCCACGATTCGCCCTGTCATTGAGGAAATTAAAGAAATGAACGCCTCCCCTATTGCCGAAAAAGTAGAAAAAACAGAAAACAATCTGTTTGAAATTTTCTTATTCTTGGCGATTATATGTTTGGCGAGTAGTTTATTTTTGATGCCTGTTAAATCTTAATTTCGAAAAGCAAAAAAACTTCGAGTGGGAAATCCCGCTCGAAGTTTTTTGCTTTTAAGTCTTGCTTTATTACAACACATCAAACAAATGTTCAACGATTGCATCAATTTCCGTATTTACAGGAATATAATTTGCACCAGCTACATTGAAATCGCCACAGTTTGTTACAACGATTACCCCATTTCCTGTAAGTGGCTCGTAATAAAATCTATTGGTAAGCCCTGCTTCTGAGGTTTCAATCCCTAATAAGTTGTGAACACCTACCAATTTATATACCATACCTGTTACATAATTAGAACTAATGCCAGGGAAAGCTACCTTACGTAGGTCTTTTGCCGTAGAATCGCTTATCAAAGTAGCCGTTCCATATTTGCCATCGTTCATAAAAGCCATTAGCAAACGCGCCATTTGTTGTGGGCTTGTGCGAAGCTGTCCTCCACCATAATAAGGTGTGCCATAATGAGAAAGCGGCGTATAAACTGCGGGGATGCTTGGTGCATCATAATCATAAGGCAATGCCATATTTTCCGTTTTCAATTCAGACAAAAGGAAAGATGCATCATAAGTTCCTAATTTGGTGAAAATGAAAGACTTGCTATACTCATTAATGTTTAGTCTTGATACTTTTTCTACTACCAAACTTGCCAAAGCGATACCTATACGAGAAGGCTCTTGGTTTTGTCCAGGAAGCATATTGATGAAGTTCGCATTTAAAGAAGGATTTGCTACATCAAAATGAGCTTTCAAAAAATCTTCCATTTTATCTGAAGCATCAGCATTCAAAGGCATAGTAGAATAAACATAAGCATCTTTTATGTTTGCATTATCAATAATCGTGGAAGACTCTGCCAACAACATACGAGTAGTAATCGGCACGTTTGGATAGTTGGGGTTTCTTACACTAAAAGGCAAATATAAATTTACATCTGCATCTAGTTCGAAACTCAAATCTGTACGTTCTTCTAGTTGCGCTGCCGCCATGGTTACGACTGCTTTTGTTAGGCTACCCATCAAAAAGGTAGTATTTTTATCCACGGGAACATCTGTTACTACTCCATTTACCGCTTTTTGGTAAGCAAAACCATAGCCTTGCATTGCAACGAGTTGTCCCTTTTTTATCGCAGCAAAAGACAAGCCCGGTACATTTGCAGTTTGCATACGCGTTTTAATGAAATTATCAACTGCAGTGCCAAGTGTCGTGGTAACGGGAGTGCTAGGCACAACCGTTGGGGGAACAAGGTCTGGGGCGCGATTACAACTTGTGAATGTAGTCGCTGATGCCAAAACCGAAAGGAGTACAAGTATTTTTTTCATACGTCAAAAAAATATGATGATGAATTAATGATTGAAATTGCTAAAAAATATAAGGCAAAAACCTTGCGACAAATTTCGTATAATTTTATTACTTTTCAACATATTAGGAATTTTTTTCGCCTAAATGGTGAAAATTCCTGTTTAGACCGTTTGTTTTGCTAAAAATGTAGGGGTGTTTTTAGGATTCTGAACTTTTTAGAAAGTTCAGACCCCTAAAAAGTTGTTTAATTTTATGTGTATTTTTTTTGCTACAACTCCACAAATAATGCCAATTCCTGCGCCTACCAACACATCTGCGGGATAATGTACGCCTAAATAGATGCGGCTGTAGGCTACCAAACTGGCAACAAAAAATAAAAAGAATTGTATTCTTCTTCTTTTAAAATAAAGGGCTAAAAAAGTAGCTCCCATAAAAAAATTGGCTGCATGAGAAGAAGCAAAACCGTATTTTCCTCCACAACCTCCCCGAACTTGATGTATCTGAAAGTCCAAATTTGCCTCTACATGACAAGGGCGATAGCGTTTTACATTTTTTTTGAGCAAAGTAGAAGTCGTTTGGTCAGAAAGAACAGCTCCTATCCCCATGGCTATCATCAGCAAGAAAAAATGCTTTTTGTTCTCTTCTCTTAGGTAAAGAAACAAAAATAAACCCCCAATTATTGGAATCCAAAACCACCTATGGCTAATCCAATACATCGGCTCATCTAAGTAAATATGGTGCAAACTATTCAAAAAATGAAACAATTGCTTATCCCAAGCATCAAGTTGATGAATCATAAAAATGCGAATAAGAAACGCAAAGGTAGGCAAAAACTCGTTTGCTTGGTAGAGGCAACTCGCTTATTATTGCCATTCTTCGTAAATTTAAAGAGATTTTAGAAACAAGATTGTTGGACTAAGCTGCGCTTTTGCTTGCAAAAACAATTCGAAAAAGTTACTTTTGTCCAAATTTTTGTACGATGAAGCAGCTTTTTCTCCTCTTATTCCTTATAAATATTAGTTTTCCACTTCTTGCTCAATTCCAAAATGGATTAACCATTGGAGCTGATGTACATTATGGGACTTTGCTCAAACATACAGAAAGGCAAAAGTTTACTGCCCCAGACCCTTCGTATGGACTGAGTTTTGAGGTAATGAAGCAGACATTCGGGCGCGATTATTGGGCAGAATTGCATGGCTATCCTCGTTTAGGTTGGGGAATTTTATACAAAAGCTATGGAAATCCTGATACTTTGGGTACAATGATTTCCATTTACCCACAACTTGATTTGCCTGTTTATCGTGGAAAGAAATTGAAAATCTTTACCCGCATGGCGTACAGCGTTGCTTATTTAAACAAACCTTATAACCAAGAAACGAATCCAAACAACACCGCAATTGGCTCGCGCATTAATAATTACACTACAGTTGGCATGATTGCTGAATACGCGATCACGCCTAAATGGTGGCTGAGGGCTGGTTTTAACATTGCCCATTCTTCAAATGGCAGGGTGAGTACGCCCAATTTAGGGCTAAATACTGCGACTGCTCGATTGGGACTGAGTTATCAAGTGGCAGAAGCCAATGAAAAGCAGCATTTTCCGTATGATAAATATCCGCTTGCGAAAAAACCCATTTTTGGCTTTCGTGCAGGAGCTGGATTAACAGAAACAAACACGGTGAATGGGCCTACTTACCCTATTTATGTTTACTCTCCTTTTGTGATTTTTCCGCGCTCTGGCAAAAGTCGTTGGTTTACAGGTTTTGAATATTCACGCAACCAACTTACGAGCGATTGGGTGGTGAATCAAGACATTGAGCCTGAAAAAAAGGAAGCAAAAAACCTACAAATGAGTGTCTATGGTGGGCATGAATTTATGTTTGGGCGTGTGGGATTTCAGACACAACTCCAATTTTATGTGCATGAACTTCCACAGAGTCGCTATTTTTGGAACGCGAAAATTGGACCCAATGTATATTTGCTTCGCCCTCACAAATCTCCTCGAAGGAACGCGTATATTGGTGTATATCTCAAAACCGAGTATTTTGTGGCGCAATATGTGGATTTTACGGTAGGGATTACTTTATAAATGGAGATGACAGCTTGCTAAAAAATCATGAAAAATATCATTACAGGTTTCCTTTTTGCGGCACTTTGGGGGACAGGTTCGGTGGTTATTAAATTTGGCTTAACCGCAGGGCAACCGCTTGTGTTAATGAATGTGCGTTTTGCGATTGCAGCCTTGCTGATGCTGTTGTTTGCCTTACTCATCAACAAAGACCGTTATCCCAAGCGGGAGGAATGGCTGCCTCTTTTCATTGGCGGAATTTTGAGCATGACCATTTATGTTACAGCCTTTGTCTTTGCCATGAAACAAATTACTGCAGGAATTGGCACGCTGGGAATTGCTGCTAATCCATTGATTATCACGGTGCTAAATTTAGTCTGGTTGCGCCAAAAAATTACCAAAAATATCTGGGTAGGGCTATTTATGAGCATTACAGGCATTGCTATCGCTACTTATCCCTTGTTAATTCATGCCCAAGCTACTTTCATAGGCGTAGCTTTGTTGGGCTTAAGTATGATTTGTTATTCGGTGGCAACGGTTTATTATCAAAGTATTAACTGGACGCTTCCAAGGTTAAGCATTAATGGTTGGCAAGTATTTTTTGGCGGTTTGGGAATGTTGCCCTTTACCTTATTTTTTTATGAGCCAAGCATCAACACTTATAACTCAACTTTTTGGCTTTCCGTCTTTTGGATGGTGATTCCCGTTTCTATTATTTCTGTCCAATTGTGGTTATATTTGCTCAAAGCAGAACCCATTAAAGCCTCTTTGTGGTTATTTTTATGTCCTATTTTTGGCTTTTTTTATGCTGCGATTCTCCTACATGAACCCATTACGATTTATACCCTCATTGGAACATCTTTCGTGATTTTGGGTTTATATCTAGGGAAAAAAAGTGCCTAATACAAGGCTTTCTTTTCTATTAAGTACTCGGTAAGAATTACTTTATGTTAATCATCTTACTCAAAACACTGATAGTGAATAAGTTAATATCATTTTCCATTATCAATTATTAATTATCCATTACTTAAATGAATACGATTAAAGAAAAAATCATCACTTTACCGAATGGATTAAGGGTGACATATAAATATGTTCCACATACGCGCCTCGTGCATTGTGGTTATGTGATTGATGTGGGGGGAAGAGATGACAGAGAAATGGAAACAGGAATGTCGCATTTCATCGAACACTTGATTTTTAAAGGAACACAAAAGCGCAAAACTTTTCACATCCTCAATTACCTCGAATCGGTAGGCGGAGATGTCAATGCTTATACTTCCAAAGAAAAAACCTGCGTTTATGCCTCGCTTGCTTCCGAGTATTTTGAGCGTGCGGTAGATGTGCTAACCGATATTGTGTTCTGCTCTACTTTTCCTGAAAAAGAAATGGCAAAAGAAAGGCAAGTAATTATGGAAGAAATCGAAATGTACAGAGATGCGCCAGATGAAGCCATTTTTGAAGATTTTGATTTGCTCATTTTCCCTAATCATGCGCTAGGATTGCCCATTTTAGGCTCAAAGGAAAGTCTTCAACACATTAGCCAACAACACATTTTAGATTTTACCAAAAATAGCTATACTTCGGATAGAATTGTGTTTTCGATTGTGGGCAATGTTTCCGAAAAAGAGGTGATGAAATGGGTGGATAAATACCTTGCGCCCTTGGAAATAGGGAAAGGAAAGGCTACGCGTCTAGCTCCTGCGCCTTATACTGCCAATCAACAAATCGTAGAAATTGCGACTCATCAAGCACACGAAGTGATTGGGGGCGTTGCTTGCAGTATTTATGCCGATGAATATGCCGCATTTTTGTTGCTGAACAATATTTTAGGAGGTCCCGCCATGAACACGCGCCTTAGCCTAAATATTCGTGAAAAATATGGCTGGGTGTATAACATCAATTCTTTTTATTCTCCCTTTTTAGACAGTGGAATTTGGGGAATTTACTACGCTTGCGATGCAGGAAACCTCGAAAAAGTGCGCAAAAAAGTATATAAAGAGCTTGACGAGTTGAGAAGTAAGAAAATGGGAACGGTGCAATTCATGCAAGCACAACGCCAACTAAGTGGACAACTTTTGCTCGGAAACGAACATCTAGGCAGCCAAATGTTGGGCATGGCAAAAGAAGTATTAGACTTTGATAAGCTCATTCCTTTAGAAGAATACCTTGCTGAAATACAGGCAATTACCGCAGAACAATTATGGGAAGTAGCAAATGTTTATTTTGAAGAAAGTAAGCTTTCGAGGTTGACGTATTTGCCTGCGGAAGGGGAATAAATATCAGTGAACAATTGACAGTAAACAGTTATCAGATGTAAATTTTTGACCATCAGGCAAATAGGCATTTAAAATTAGTAACTTCTTTTATTCGCATTACTAAGCGGAAACGGAAAATACGCAACACAAAATTTCAGTAAAAAAGAAGTGTTCAAATCTG
>JBJXHA010000149.1:0-3046 GCA_046160275.1 Bacteroidia bacterium
AGTTTTTCAAATTTCTTACACTAATCTTCGCATTTTCCAAAAAAATACTTTTACTTGCAAATGAATACAAAAAACTGATTATGAAATATTTGTAAAAATAATTTCAAATATTAGTATCTTTTTTCAAAAAAAATGTACTAATATTTTGTTTTTTTGTAAAAAAACATTACATTTGTATTATGATTTGTGATAACAGCAAATTGACCGTAAAAAAACGCTCTTTTCTCTTGTTTCGCGCAGCCAAGAACACTTAACTTAAACAGAAAAAACGTAACAGTTCTCGCTTACCTTTCCAACCTATATCAAATAGGTAGGCGGCTAGGCTCTTGACTTTTCTTTCTCCAATCTTTTTTCTTTTGAATTTCCTGCTCAACACAATTTGCAGGACGGAACTTTCTATTCTTTGTCAATCGTATGAAACAAATTATATTTTCTCTTTTTATAGGCATATTTTGTTGTGGAATGTCCTTTTCTACCAACGCGCAAAACATAGAAGTTGAGCCAAATCAGTCGAAAATGGCGGCAACTCCTGTTTCCTTAATCGCTAATAATCAAATAATTACAGGTATAAGTGCGAATGTTTCGGACATAGACTACTTCAAACTTACTGACCTTGTAAGCAGCACAACTATTCGTGAAAATACGCTAAGTTTGACCACAAGTGGCACAAAAATTTATCAATTTGAATTAACAATTCGCGGCGTTTCGCAAAACAATGGGGTCATTACCAGCACAGAAACTACTGTTCAATTTAGCAAAAATAGTAGCACGCCTGCGGTTCGTTGGTACAGTTTTGGCAAAAATGAAGTGCTGTATATTTCGGTAAAATGCAGTGCTACTTCCACAGAACCTTATACGCTTACTTGGACACAACAAAATATTAGCCTTTCTGTTCTCCCAAATGTTTTGCCAAATGGCTCGCTTACCTTAAGCACGACAGGTGTAACAAGTGCGCATAGCAATACAGATATGTGGGTGTATGATGCCAATTTTAACGCAATTCCTTTGGCGGGGAATGATGACAATGCTATGGGAAACCGTGCGAAATTGACCCAAAATTTTGCAGCAGGAACCTATTATGTGGCTTTAAGTAATGAAAACCTAGCGAATAACCAAAGCAGCCCAAGCGAAGATGTATTTCGTGATGGAAATGTAGTAAATGAGCCTAACCTTCTGATTAGTAGTGGATTAAATAATGGAAATATTCCACTAACATTTGAAAATTCCTACTTTTCATTTACCCAAAATCCCAATTTAACGAATACAAGAAATTTTAGGGTAATTTGGTTTAAATTTACAGTCATCAATGTAAGTCTAACCGTAAGCCAAAAACAGTTATGCAATGGCAGCGAATTACAAGTAAATGTGCAGGCAAGCCCCGTAAGCGCGACCTTGTGGAATAACGGCAATGTGCAGGCGGTTCTTTCAGATAATACAGGAAATGTGAGCAGCCCTATTCAAACGAAAAATTTGAGTTTAGCTTACGCAAATAACACATTTTCAGGGAGTTGTGTTTTTAATTTAGCCAATTCCCTTCCTTCTTCTGACCGTTATAAAATTGCCTTGTCTGCATTAAGTCAAATTTTGTATAAACCTGCCGATTCTCTTACCATTTTTAACCTTAGCCAAGCAAATTTACCTAATACGGCAGGTACTTATTCGGCAAATGGGCAGTGTTTAGACGCAACGGGTTGGACACATTATTTTAATACTACCAACAATCAAGTCTTGCTTTCTATCGAAAAAGGAACAAGTGCAACCGATATTGGCAACATAGGAGATACGGGTTTTGGGGTGGAAATTACCGTTACGCCACAAGCAGGTGCTACGCCGTTAGATTTGGGTACAAGTAGTTCAAATCCAGCACCTTATACAAATAATTCGCATTGGTGGTTGATGAGCCGTTGTTGGAATTTGCACCTAAAAAATGGGGGTACGCAACCAACAGGCGCGGTAAATATTCGCACTTATTTTCAGCAACAAGATGTGAATGAGCTACAAACGGCAGTAAGCAATGCAGGCGGCAATTTTAGCAACCTTAATCAGCTTATTTTTTATAAAATTAATGGCAATTATGACCCAAATCCAGCAACCTATCATGCAAATGTACCCGAAGCGGAGGCTACTGCGAATGATGGGATTCGTATGTATGTAGCGGGTAATCAGCCCTCTTTGACAACTTGGACATTGGGAATGCTAGGTACATATTATTATGGAGAAATGGAAGTTCTTCGTTTTTCGGGTGGTGGTGCAGGCGTTACCGCCAATAATTTGATGCCTTTGCCCGCAGAAGCGTTGCTTTTAACTGCTAATTATGAAGAGGTAGCGAAAAAAGTGAATTTGCAATGGACACATGGAAATGAGCAGAACACCTTGTATTATCAAATTTTGAGAGCTGATGAGAACATGAATTGGGCAGAAATTTCGCGGATAACAGAACTTCACCAAGGGCAAAATGAGGGTAATTATTTTTACCAAGATAGCGAACCTTTGGCAACACAAAGTTTTTATAAAATCCTAAAAGTAAACATAGATGGCGAAACCAATAGCTCCAATATAGTGGAAATGCACGCGGTTCAGGCGGTTTTATCTCTCAACCTTTACCCCAATCCTGTATTAAATAAAGCAACCCTGCAATTTTATAGCAACCAAGCTACCGATGCAAAAATAGAAATTTTCACTTCAAACGGGCAACTCCTTCACAGCCAAACACAAAGCCTTTCTTTAGGCACGCAGGCGATTGACCTTGACTTAGAACACCTTGTAAATGGCATTTATTTCTGCAAAATTAAAGCGGAACGGCAGGCTTCATTAGTGGTAAAATTTGTGAAGTTGTAGTTAGTAATGTGACTAAAATAACCTCCTAAAATGGGTGTTTTCTTTACCACGAAGTTTCACAAAGTCTTTTTCACAAAGGGACACAAAGCTAAGCGTTAAGGTATTTCTTTGTGAAACTTTGTGCTAGGACTTCTTCGACTTTGTGGTTTTTAACTGCAAAAATATTGAAATTGTGAAGTTTATGTTGAATGAAATCAATGTGGTAGTT